>CAZILU010000078.1:0-15163 GCA_964540165.1 uncultured Mariniphaga sp. | reverse complement strand
GATGTTGTTTTGAATAATCGGACTGTTATCCTGGTCGGTGACCGTGACGGAGTAGGTTCCGGGCGATAATCCCTCAATGGTGTAGGTGGCGTCAGTGAGTCCGGACTGGCTGCCGGTTATGGGTCCAGACCAGTCAACGGTGTAGGATCCATTGAAGGCGGTTACGGCAACCTCAATCCGGCCGTCACTGCCTCCATGGCAGGAGACATTGTTCAGGCGAGTGGCATTAAACGAAACTGCGGCCATCTCCTCGCCGGATTTGAGTCGGGATTCTTCCCCCTCCACATCAATCCTGTGCTCCGCCTGCGTGCGATTGCCGGCGGCATCGGCAATCTCGTAGGTGCGGATTACGGTATAGGGACAGATATCCCCGGTGATGGTTTCAGACACCAGGCGGAAGCTGGCGCTGTTCAGGGTGCAGTTGTCGCTGGCATGGCCCCCGGCTTCTTGTAACTGTGGCAGCGTGCGCCAGGGAGCGGGGAGGGCTGCGCCACAGGCCGTCACAGCGTCAGCGGGCAGCTCCAGTACCGGCAGTTCTTTGTCTTCAACCGTAATGGTAAACGAGGCAGGGGCGCTCTCATTGCCCATGGCATCGTAGGCCCGGTAGGTGACCGTGGTCATGCCGACAGGAAATTCATCGCCGGAACGGGCACTTGATACATACAGGATCAGGTGCGACGGGGTGCAGTTGTCGATGACCACCGGCGCAGGCCAGTAAACCGTGGCAGCACAGGTGCCGGGCGCTGTTGAACCGACGATGTTGCCGGGAACCTGCTCAAAACGGGGGACCTGGTTGTCGGATATGGTGACGTCAAAGGTGCAGCTGGTGGCGCTGCCGTCACTGCCAACCGCCCTGTAGGTGACCAGCGTGTGCCCTTCGTTGAAGGTGTGGCTCTCGATCGGGTGAACCCCCCGGTCGGGCGAAGAACCTTCCGTAGCCCCGCTAAGCTCCCACGTGAGATGAACTACCTCCGAAGGATCATACCCGGGGGTCAGTCCGCCCGAGATGAACGCCGTGCAGCTGTTGATGTCGGTGTAGGTGGAGATGTCGGCCGGACATGCCAGTACAGGCGCCGGAGAGGAATTAGACGCCTGACCGGTTGACGTCATATGAATGCTAATCCCTCTTGTACTTGCCCAAAAGAGGGGATCGGATTGAATTCGAAAAAACGGGGTTTGTTGAACGGTGCCGGGGATTACGTTTTCCGTATGTGGTTCCGGAGTGCCTGTTGATAATGGTATGGTTGTTATTTCGCTTATTTTATCCGTTTGATTTACAGGTATTCCAAGTGGTTTGGAACCATTCGGCGGACCGTTAATCGGGTGGTACCCGGTCGTCGCGAAGGGATCAAAATCGGGTGACAAGCCGGCAGCCGGAACGAAAGAGCGCGAAAAAAGTGCGGATGGTACGGTGTGGCAGTCGAATCCGGGGAGCCGACAACATGCGGGTTGCCGTAACTTTAATGCGTCAATGTGAGGCCTGAAAAGTGGTGATGACGATGGGTGGGGAAACCGGTACGATTGCTCCATGGTTGGATCAACACCGGCAAAAAGAAAAATCTCCCTTGTTTTTGACTTAAGTTCAGAGACAAGCGTAAGCAGAAAGGTGTTAATAACTAATACCTTCGCGATATAGATGTAAATCCTGTTTTTTGCCATCACCGTTGATAAAATCCAATAATTTTGCCGCAGAATCTTATCGTATGCTAAGTTACGCTAATTTCCATAATTATGGACGGCGTTTTCAACATTTTTTTGTTGATAACCTTATTTTTTTTATTAAGATGATGCTCTTTTTTGAAGGGATTAATTGTTGATAAGTAATCCGAAAGCGTACCTTTTACCGGGTTTTTTTTTCTTATGAAGATAATATAATAGACTATAAGATAGTTTTATATTTTTATTTTTCCGATAATTGCTAAACGGACATATGTTTGAAATTTTTAATTATTCCGTTTTCCAGGGCCACTGCACGCAATCTTTGATCTCGGGAAACAATACATAGTCGGCTTTTCCTTTCATGGTCAGCGTCTTCACATCGAGGCCCTGCAACTGCTCCAGGGCGGCATTCAGGGTTTTTCCCGATACCGATACGTCGTCAACCAGCAGGATCCGCTTTCCGGCGAGTGCTCCGGCGGGTTTTTGCAGCACCACGGGTGCATCGTACCGGGGGGTGTTCTGCGCATCGCGGTAGTTGAGCACCATCACCTGCAGCTCGGCTCCCAAATGGAAGGCGGCCAGACTGGCGGGAACAATGCCGCCGGTGCCTATGCCGATCACCAGATCAACCTCCGGCAGCGGCGTATCTTTTAATCGCTGAACAATTTTCTGAAAGGATAGTGGTACCATAACTTGTTGTTTTTATCGGACTGCAAGGATAACAGATTTAAACGGATTATGCAACCGTTACCCCTCCCATACCGGAATTTCGATGCTGAAGGTGGAGCCGATGCCCTCGCGGGTTTCAAACGACACATGGCCGGAGAAGTTCTCCACGATATTTTTTACAATGGCCAGTCCCAGTCCCATACCGCTCGTTTTGGTGGTGAAGCTGGGACTGAACAGCTTATCCTGCAGTTCGGCCGGGATCCCCTCGCCGTTGTCGCGAATGGCAATCACCGCCATATGTTCGTGCCGGCTGAGGTCAATCACAATCTCGCCCTCCTGATCTTCGGGAATCGACTGGATACCGTTCTTCACCAGGTTGATCAGCGCCCGGGTGAGCTGGTCGCGGTCGGCATTCACCTCCAGGTACTCCAGTCCGTTGGCGTGGAAGCTGATGTTGATATTCTCATGGGCATCAAAAAGTTCCATCACCCGGTTTATCTGGGACGCCAGCTTAAAGACCTGGTTTCGTGCCGGGGGCATCTTCGCAAAGTTGGAGAACTCGGTCGCGATGTTCGACAGGTTGTCGATCTGCTCGATCAGGGTATCGGTAACCTTCTTAATCAATTGTTCGTAAGCTTCTCTCTTGCCGCGCATGCGCTGCAGGTGCTGGATGTTCAGCTTCATCGGCGTGAGCGGGTTCTTGATCTCATGGGCGATCTGCCTGGCCATCTCCCGCCAGGCCGACTCCCGCTCGGAGCGGGCTAACAGCTCGGCGCTGGCCGCCAGCTCATCAACTTTTTTATTGTACTCCCTCACCAGACTGCCGATCTCATCATCGCGGCCATAGTGCAGCGGTTCGTTGCGCTTTCCTAACTCGATCTTCCGGAGGTTCTCCTGGATGAGCACCAACGGCCGGGTGATCTGATTGGCAATGAAGATGGCCACTATGATGCTGACCAGGAAGAGCAGCACGTAGAGGTTGATGATGGCCACGATGATGGTGGAGAGCTCCTGGCTGTAACGGTCCTGGCGGATGAAGTAGGGGAGGTTGACCGCCCCTAAGTACTCTCCCATCGAGTTAATCACCGGCTTGTAGGCCGAGAGGTAGGTCAGCCCCCCAATCGCCTCCCGCTGGAAATAGCTGATCTGGAAATTGTTGAATATCTCATGATAGGCGTTGGCGTTCATCCGCTCGGAGATGAATCCACGGAGGAAGATCTCGGGCCGCGATGAGGCGATCAGATTGCCCTTTGTGCCGTACAGGTTGATGTCGGTGCGGAAGATGTTTGACAGATTGCCCAGCTCCCAGTTGAGCCACTCCAATATCTCGGGTGTCCACGCCTGCACATCCTCCAATCGCTGGTCCATCTGCGTGGAGATGGACTTCATCTTTTCACTCAGGTCGTTCTGATGCTTCGTTTTATACTGCTGCACGTTGTAAAAAATGGTGGCCAGCGCTACCACCAGCAGCGATACAAAGACGATGGAGATGATGGCAGCCTGGATCTTGAATTTCAGGTCAACCTTGGCCGAGCGGCGCCGGATGGCGGGATTGTCGATCAGCAGCAGTATAAGCAATGTGATGAAGTAGAAGACAAAGAGGTACGGGAACGAGATCAGGTAGTCAACGGCCGTAAAGGGGTCGCGCGAAACGATCACGTAGTTGTCCTCCCTCGAGTGGTGGATCAGGTGCTCCATGCCATCCCACCGTTTGTACTCAAACTCCTTGTCGGAGCTGAGGTAGGTGTGCACATAGAAGTTGTAGTTGTAATCCCCGTGTTTGTCGGTGAGCTCGCCACCGTAATACTTGGCATAGTTGTACTTTTTGTAGTTCTCCGGTTTGGCCATCGACCGGTCGATCAGCAGCTCGGGGAAGCCGATCCCCTCAAAGAGCATCGCCGAGTTCATCTCAATGAAGATCGACACCCCCCGCCGGTCGGACCGCAAGGGGTAGTCTAACCAACCCGTATAGGAGATCCGGCCGTTCATATTGTCCATGAAATAGAAGCGGGTGCCGGGAATGTGGATGCCCTGCACGGCGATCATCTCTTCAAAAAACTCAATGCACAGCTCCGTGCGGTTATACATGGGAATATGAATGGAGTCGCCGCCCGAGCAAACGGTGAACCGCACGTCGTACTGGCGGAAGTAGCTGTTGAAATAGGTCTGATCCAGGTAGTTAAGCAACGCCTCCTCATCTTCCTCAATGACCAGCTCGTTGATGGTGCCATCCACATTGATCTCCTTCTGTATCTCGGTTAAAAAGAGCTCGGCGGCCGGATCGCGCTCATTGACCAGGGTTACGGCCATCAGCTTCTGTTCGTCGCGCTGCTTACTGGCTATGGTTGTGTAAAATACGATCAGAGAATAGAAGGAGGCGGCTGAGACGAAGAGGATCATATAGCTGAGGGTGAACTGCTGCATAAAGTTGGTGTTTAGCAGAATCGCCAGCAGGGTGGTGGTGAAGAAGAGCGCCAGCACTTCGTAGGCGACATGCCCCGTAGCCAGGTATTGTGTCCCGGCTAAAAAGAGGACGATCAGCAGCGTGGCGGGCAGCAGGTGCTGCGGGCGGAAGTCACTGCGAATCTGTTCGATGATCTTTACCGTCAGGTAGATCACCGCCAGGAGCAACAGCCCCGCGGAGAAGATGGCCAATACGCTTTGGGCCGAGATCCCGATGATGCGGTTCAGCGAAAAGGAGATGGTGGAGTTAAAGATCAGCTCTTCAATGTAATACTGTATCAGCAGGTAGGTGCTGCCCGAAAAGAGCAGCAGCAGAATGCCGGCCAGGCGCCGCGACAGGAGGGAGTTTGTCAGCAGTTGGTCCAGGTTCAGGTGTTTGCCGAAATGGAAGCACCAGAATAGCAGGAAGAGTGCCAACAGGAAGAAGTCGCCTAGCGACGGGAGCCAGGTGTTGAGGGCGAAAACCGAAGGACTGAAAAACCGGAGGAGATAGAAGACCTTGGGAATGTGGAAGATCAGGTGGAGCCAGTAGACCAGGAAGAGCACGGTGCCCAGGGCAAAGAGCTTCATGAAGAAGGGGGCCCTGGAATCGATAAACTCCCGGCGGAAGTAAAGCAGTAATATCAGCAGTGCGATGAAGTAGATGATGCCGGGAAGGTAGAGCTGCCGGGTGGTGCAGAGGTAGGTGCCTTTGGGATGCACCGAGAAGAGGAACTCCCCCCGGGCGCCGGTCACGTTGTAGTGCTCTTCATTGGGTTCCAGGCTGAACTCAAAAGCGTCGGGCAGTTTGTAGGCGTGGAAGTAGGTGTTTTTCAGGTATTTATTTTCGATGGTGTAGCTGTGCTTGATCAGGTGCAGCCCCACCACCAGATCTTCGCCGGCCTGCCTTCGGCGGGTGAGGTAATAGCCGTTGGGGAGTTGTACCACCCTCCCGGCCGGAAGTGCAGTTAGGGTGCCGGCAAAGGCTGTTGAGCGGTCGGACCAATACTGCAGCTCGCCGTTGCGATAGATCAGAAAGGCAAAGCCCTGTGATGCCATCAGATGCCCCTCCGGTATGTGGTACCCGGCAACCTCCCCGTCGAAACGATCCGCTTCCAGCAGCACGGCAACCTCTTCAACCAGCGCATCCAGCCTCGCTTCATTGCGGAGAAGCTTCTCACGGAAGTCAAGGATCAGATGGGTCTCGGGATGCTTCTTCAGCAACCCGTTCTCTAAAATAGCTGCCGATACAAAAAAGAGCAGCGCAAAGATCAGAATCGTGTATTTATTGATTTTCCAAAGCACTTCAGTTGTGATGATAGGGTTCCCCCCGGATTATGGTAAAAGCTCTGTAAATCTGCTCAACGCACAAAAGTCGCGCCAACTGGTGCGAAAAGGTCATCCGTGACAACGAAATTTTTGAAGCGGCCGCGGCATATACCTCGTCCGAAAATCCGTAAGGCCCGCCGATCACCAGCACCAGCTCCTTTAAACCGCTAACCATCTTCTTCTCCAAAAAAGTGGCAAACTCCACCGAAGTGTAGGTGGCGCCGTTTTCATCGAAGAGGTGCAGCTCCCGGAATGCGCCGCCCCGGGCAAGGATCTTCTCCCCCTCCATCAGCTTCTGCCGGGCTATGGGAATATTTCCGTGCTTTTTGATGTCGGGGATTACCTCGATGTTGAAATCGGCATAGTGCTTCAGCCGGTCTGCGTACCGGGAGATCCCCTGATGTAAATAGCTTTCGTCGGTTTTACCTGTCACCAATAAAGTGATCTTCATACCGTAAAAATGATGAATATTTTTTTAATTAACGCTTTGTCAGAGCAAAGATATCGACAACAAATTGAAAAAACTTTTCTAAGACCCGGTTTTAATGAAAATCTTACACAGCTCTAATGAGGTATTCGGTTCATAGTACATTTAGTAAACTCAAATTTTACCGACTTCGCGGGTATTGTCAGCGAACTTTTTAGCCCAGACGCTTGAATTTATATACAGACACCAATAGATAAAAATACTTTTATGAAAAATGAATTTGTAATCATAAACTTTTTAATTTTATAGCTACAGTCGTTTAATTTTTTAATAACGTATGCATTAAATTATTTTTTTTATTAATTGCACTCATTTATAAATCAAAATTGAAAAAATGGTTCATCAAATCAAAAAGTTTGCGGACATGAGGTGGAGCCTCTTTTTCCTTCTCATATCTGTGCTTCCATTGTCGTTGGCGGCACAGGAGATTACGGTCAGTGGCAGAGTACTACATGCCACTGAATTAGTGCCGATGCCCGGAGTATCGGTTGTGATAAAGGGTACTGCCATTGGTACTGTAACTCAGGCAGATGGCACGTATGTTCTAAGCAGGGTCCCGGAAAGGGCTGTCCTTCAGTTCTCTTTTGTCGGGATGCGGCCTGAAGATGTCCCGGTTGCCGGTAAAGATCGCATTGATGTTAACCTCGAGGAGGAGTTAAGTGAACTCGAAGAGGTTGTCGTTATTGGATATGGATCACAGTCGAAGCGAGACATTACCGGAGCCATCACCTCGATATCGGGCGATGAAATGGAGCGAAATCCGGCGGGGACCATTAATTCGGCTCTTCAGGGGAAAATTCCCGGTATGGAGATTGTCTCTACATCGGGTGAACCTGGTGCCGGCGTATCCATTAAGATCAGAGGAGCATCATCCATCAACGGGGGAAGTGAACCGCTGTACATCATCGACGGAATGCCCATTGAATCGGGAAACATTGCTTCGATCGACGGAGATGCCACCTTCAGTCCGATTGCCAGCATCAATCCCAACGACATTGAATCAATTGAAGTGCTGAAAGATGCAGCATCTGCTGCCATCTATGGTTCGAGAGCAGCTAACGGAGTCATTATCATTACCACACGCGGCGGCAATAAATTTGAAAATATTCGTCCGAAAGTTACGTTCACCCACACCTCAAGTCTTGTCTCTAACTCCCGGAAGCTGGATGTAATGAATGGTGACCAGTTCCGGACGGCCTATGCTGAGGCCAGGCGAAATAACGGTCAGCTGGCTGAGCAGCCATGGATTGTTAATCCCTTTCATCCTTATTACAATCAGACAACCGACTGGCAAGATGTCATTTTTCGAACCAGTTACCAAACCAGTAACAATCTCAGCCTGACCGGAAGCTCGGATCAATTCGCCTATGGTCTGACCTTAGGATACCGAAATTTGCAACCGGTGGTTGTTCATACCGACTACGCACAGATCAACCTGAGAGGTAATTTTTCATATAAGCTCTCGAAAGCAATCTCTGCCGGCACGAAAGTCTCATACAGCCAAATCGATTACACCCGGATTCTTTCATCAAGCAGTAACTATTACAGTGCACTTCGGGCGGCTCTCTTTACCAATCCGACGTTCGCACCATACGATCCGATCACCGGAGAGCTGACCGATTGGCTCGGTCAGCGTGAGATGAGAAATCCATTGGCTGTGGCACAGAAAGTGCCGATCTCATTTCTTCATAACCGGATTACGTTTAATCAGTATATTTCAGCTGAGCTGTTTGAAGGATTTTCGTTGCGCTCAAGTATATCCGTGGATGTTGAACGGATCAATCAATCGAGCTTTCAGCCCAAAGAGTTTGATTCGAACACACCTCCCCGTGATATTGGGAAATTCTATCAAAATGACTCCAGAAGCTTAATTAATGAGAATACCATGAATTACAAGAAGAAAATGGGATCTCACAGGATGAGCGCGATTGTAGGTCAATCGCTTCAAACGGACCTGTCGGCCAGGATCAACCTCAACGGACAGGGGTATATTGACTCCCAAATTACGCCGATTCAGAGTGCATCTAAATACACTGCCATTTCGAGAACCGAATCAGAACGGGTAATGCTATCCTTTTTCGGACGCGTCAACTACGATTATAAAAGCCGGTATCTGGCATCATTTACCCTGCGTCGCGATGGATCATCACGATTTGGATCCGATAATCGTTTTGGAAACTTCCCATCAGCTTCCATTGGCTGGCGTTTTTCCGATGAGCCGTTTATGCAGTTTGCAAAATCAGTTCTTCACGATGGTAAAATAAGAGCGAGCTTTGGGGTAACCGGAAATCAAAGTATTTCAAATTATGCATGGCGGGGCTCTTATGAGGCAGCATCCAGCCGGTACGACGGGAATGTTATTATTCATCATTCCGACCTGACCAATACGGAATTGGGATGGGAAACCACCACGCAGTATAATATCGGACTGGATCTTAACTTCTTCGATAACCGACTGGTTTTTACCACCGATGCTTACCTGAAACAAAGTGAAGACTTACTTTTTAACTTTCCTGTCAGTTATTATACCGGCTTTTCATCGATTGCCACCAATTTTGGAAGTGTTGAAAACAAAGGGATTGAATTTTTGGTAGAGACGGTTAACTACAATAAGAGATTTAAATGGAGAACCAATTTTAACCTCTCCTTTAACCGGAATGAAATCACCAAACTTCCTAACGAGGAGGACATCATTGTCGGGAATTTCTCTTTGGGCCGCATAGGGGAACCGATGGGGGTCTTTTATGCCCATCGGGCACTGGGTGTCTATTCACGCGATGAAGATAATGTTTACATCGCACCCGATGGAACTGAAGGCCAATATAGAAAAGGGGCTTCAACCGGAGAAGTTTTTAAAGGTGGAGATATGATCTGGGATGACATTGATAAAAATGGAATTATCGATGACAACGACCGAATGATTATCGGAGATCCCAATCCAAAGTTCATTGGAGGTATGGGGAATAACTTCTCATATCGGGGATTTTCCCTTAACGTACTCTTTCAGTGGTCTTACGGCAACCAGGTAATGAACGAATTGCGCCGGCTTAGAAACCAGATGCAATTTACCGGAAACCTCGGACAGGATGCTCTTCAACGCTGGAGACAACAGGGAGATGTTACCCACTTTCCCATGGTCAGATATGGCGATTCTATGGAGAACTTCCGGGCATCAACATTCAATTTGGAAGATGGCTCATTTTTGCGCTTAAAAGAGGTGGTATTTGGATACAACCTCCCATCCGGATATTTTAAAAACTCTTTTGTCAGAGGCGTTAATCTGCAGGTTTCAGGTTCCAACCTGCTTACCTGGAGTAAATACAGCGGATACGACCCTGAAGTTAACTCATCTACCAACCCTTTTATTCAGGGTGTTGACAGTGGATCATTCCCCAAAGCCCGATTCTATAACTTTGGTGTGACTGTTCAATTTTAAAACCATACACGAACAAAAATTTTATTCACATGAAGATAAAAATTAAAATAGGATACCTGGTAATTCTTCTTGGAATCAGCGTATTCTCATGCGATATGCTTGATGTAGAGCCTACCACCTCCTGGACTGGCACGAATATTCCAACCGAAGAATCACACCTGAACGGACTGCTTTATGCAGGCTATGAAAGATTGCAAACCGTTCTCGGAGTAAATTTTCTGATCTATGGTGAAGCCCGCTCCGATGTTTTTTACATGAACGCTTTTAATGTTAATATTGATAAAGTGGTCAATAATAAACTGGATAACGGTATGTCGCTTTCATCCTGGCGAACATTTTATGAAGTGATCAAACAATCCAATGTGGTTTTAAAATTTACACCCGAATTGTTAGATGAGGGAAAAGTGACCCAGGCAGTTGCTGATAATCTTATGGGACAAGCCTATACACTGAGGGCTCTGGCCTATTTTTATATTGCACGAATTTGGGGAGATGCACCACTCATTACGAAACCATTCCTGACCAATGAAGATGTCGTTGAACAAGGGCGCAATCCGCTTGATTCCCTCTTTGCTCAAATACATTCCGATCTGGAAAAGGGTATTCAGCTGATTCCTGCCTCGGCAACCAGTCGTACCTCATTTTCACGGACGGCAGCATATGCCATCAATGCGCACGTATATGCATGGGAGAATAACTATCAGAAAGTAATTGAACAAACCGACATGGTTCTCTCCAACGCCTCGTATAGCCTGGAGCCGCTCTATAATTCCAACATCGATGTAAATGCCAAAGATTTTAAAACTCAAGTGCAGCAAACTCCATATGCCGGCATTTTTAATACGGGCCGCAGTAAGGAGTCTATATTTGAATTGGCATTCAATATTGCCGATGGTGATGATAACCGGTATCTTTCATCCTACTTGTCAGGGTCATATCCATATATCAGACCTCACAACGAATATGCCGAGTCGTTCGATGATGCCGATTGGAGAGCTGTCATCGCCCATGAAAGGGCCTCAAACGGAAAATATAAGGCCATTAAATTTACCATCGGATTCAGTAGTGATACAGATACCCGGAATATAGTACTTTTCAGATTGGCCGACATATACCTGCTCAAAGCAGAGGCCATTGCTTATTTGGGTGATTCGGATGATGACCGGAAAGCCGCGATGACACTGGTTAATAAAATCAGAAACCGTGCCGGCGGCGAAACGTTTGAAATTCCCGATTCTATCTATCTCGACCGGGAGAATTACTCGCACGATGCCATAAAAGATTTGGTGCTCGAAGAGCGTAAATTTGAGCTTACCTATGAAGGACACCGTTGGTGGGACCTGATACGATGCAACAAAGTCATAGAAACTATGCACGACAAGGTTGGCATAGAAATCCACCCGCTAAGCATCGTCTGGCCGATTCATTTGGAGGAGATCAGAAGAAGTAAACTGATCGAACAGAATGAGTACTATAAATAATAAGCAGGTTCAATTCAACCATTTGAAATTTACAATTTAATGAAATGAAGACACCGATACTATTTTTAACCGCAGCACTGGGAATCCTCCTTTGGGGATGTGAATCCCTGGTTACAGATTATAAACTGGATACCAATCCCGATTTTCTGTCAACACAAACATTGCTTGAATATATTGACAGGGGCAGTGATACAACGCTGACCCTCTACCGGGATGCCATACGGTATGCCGGACTGGAAGAGGTGTTCGCAGCCGGAGATCAAACGCGCATTGTGCCAACAAACTCAGCCATTCGGACGATTCTGTTATCTGCCGGAGTTACACAACTCCAGGATCTGTCTCCAAATGTTGTGAAAGGTCTTTTTGGCTACTTCAGCATTCCGGGGATTTTTCGTTCGACAGACCTTGAAGCTGACCAGACGGTTGGCGACTTAACCATTACGGGCGACAGCCTCTATCTGACAAGAAAAATTGCCGGATCAGACCGCTATCGTTTATTTGTGAATGATATCGCATGGCTTGCATCGCTGCCGATTACCGTAATCCGTCAGGATTATCTCTTCAAAGACGGTGCTGCTCATGTTGTTGATATTTTTCCGGTCTATCAACCAATAATTCCGGCTACCGATCCGGTTCCGGATAGTGTAGATTACTCTGCAGCCCAAAAAGATACCCTCTGGATCGCCGAAGATTCCAATGTCTATTTCGGTGGAAAAAACAATAACTACAACACGAAAGTCCACCAGCTCGTAGCCAGGGCAAACCAGTTTCGCTATACCTTTTTCAAGTTTAACCTGAAACCTGTGGATTTTATCCAGAATTTAGCCTCAGCTAAATTATCTGTTTTTGTAAATTCTATAAAAGGATCAAATTACCTGCCGGTGTGTGGTGTTTATGATACATCAACCGATTGGGACGAAACCACGCTGACCTGGAATAATAAACCTGAATTTGGCCAAGAAGTAACTCAGTTTGAACTTTTTGCGGGATGGAGCACATCGCCGGTTACCCAATATATTTTAAATGCTTATGAGCTGGATAAGCGTGTTATATCATTAGGACTTCAAGCGCTTAACGGAGCTGAAATCACTTCGTCCAGTGTTCAAATCCGAAATAGCGAATACAATAATGGTGTTGAACAACCTTACATCAGCCTTATGAGCGCTATTGCCAGTGAACTGCAATTGGTCGGAATTTCTCCGGTTAAGGTCAAATCAAATGGGATGACCACTCTCAGTAAAGAGAACGTATCTTTTACAGGCAATTCTGATACTTATAACTATTCCGATAACAACATTATTTATGTCTTGTTGGAATTACCAACTCAGGGTACCCTGACACGTTTTGGCCTTCCGCTGGTTAAAAACGGTCAGTTTACCCAGGAAGAACTCGCCGCAGGCGCCATCAGGTATATTCACAACGGAGCAGGGAACAGTGATCTGTTTGTTCTTAAAGCTCAGGATTACATTGGAGGCGTTGTTGAAAATCGTATTACGATGAATGTCAATATCGAATAATTGATCTCCTCTTTATTGCACAGACCCGCAACATGGAATGCTTATCTTTAGCATACCGGTTGTGGGTCTGTTTAATTTACGCTCTTTTATCCCGATCGTAAACACCATGCAGGAGGTGCAATGCTCATGACCAGTAACTGTCATAAATATTTTTTGATAATTCTGAGGGCTCTCTTTTCCTTTTTATGCATGGATGGAATAACAACTTCTCTGAGTCGTTTGTTCTGCTTGTCGTATTCAGAATGAATTTGTAGTACCGTCTGACCAATCTGAGTGGCACTGTTCTGGTCGATATCGAAGAGCCAATCAGAAACCTTAAAGTCATCGACCATCTTGATTTTTCTTCCGGTCTCCCGAAACGTAGGAACCACAACCGGTGTCCCCTGTGGTATTGCCATCAAAAATGAGTGCAGCTCCATGGTTACAACAATTCGTGAATGTCGATATAAAGCAATTGCCTGTTCTGTTGACCAGAATGATTCAAGACAGATACAACGCTTCTGGATATCCCGGGGCAAAAGATCATAAACCAACGCCCGTGCATTGGGCAAATCTCTGGATACCTCAGCCCCAATAACGACTTTTAAACCGGTTTCCTGAACCCAGCGCTGAATGATGTTCCGTAGTTTCTCCATGTGAATCCGACTTCGTTCCTCTCCAATGGTTGGACTGATCATACCTCCGCCTTTCCAGGTTCTGGGGATGACGACCAAAAACTGCCTTGATTCAAGACCGTTTCGGGTCATGAACAACTCTGCCCATTCATCGTCACGATGAAGATAGGAAACGGTACTGTCAGGAACGAACATCAGGTGCCGGGCCTTAATATCCAATTGACGCAGGTACCCTGCTGAATCACTGTCGCGGCAAAAAACAAAAGAAGCATCTTCTAAAAGTTGTTTAAAGTAGGGTATTCCCGGTCCATCGGCTTCTCCAAATGAGTCGAACGAATGGGCATACACACCATAAGGAATACCCAGCTCTCTGGCAATGAGCAGTATCAGGCTCCTGCGAACCGAATAGCCCCAGAAATTTTCCCTGGCCAGGGTTCCCTCACCATATACAAGGATCATCCCGCTGGTATAGATAACCATTCGGGTCTCCTTCAATATCGTCCAAAAGCGGGCGTGTGATTGTTGCATCTCCTTAGCAATCATGGGGGCTAATTGTTCGAAGATTAAATCAATATTTTGATAATCAATATCGGGAAGAGCTCCGTGTTCTTTTGTGATTTTATCGAGAACCGTAAAATAGGCCTCTTCAAGTGCATTGTCAATAACATCACACCCGGGAAATCCCGGCAATGTGTTTTGAATGGTTAACTCCCCCGGTATGTCGGCAACCTTATGATGCACGGCTGTAATCCGGTAATCCGGATAATTTTCTTCCAACAACTGAACCATCCCCGGAATAATGGAGTAGTCACCAATATTTCCCCCACCGGCCAGGGAAAGTTTCCAGATGTATCCGATCATAATTCGTTTCGTCTGTGAACGGCTTTGTTTAGAGCTTCTGCAGGCGTTCAAAAAAGGATTTATACTCATCATAAATCCTGCCGTCAATACCCCGGATTGAGCCATAAATTTTCTTCGCGGTGGTATTGAATCTTGATATGGATATTGTCTCATAAATTAAAAATTTCGTCGCGAAAGAAAAATACATATTCTATGGCACAAATAGACAATTTTTGCACGATAAATATTGCTTATAAGCATCATGCCTCTCGTTAAAATCGAAATCTTACAGGAATTGTATGCAATTTGGATTTTAAATGTTATTTTCAAACCAATTTTTCAATTTGTACATCTAAAAAACAGAGAGTTTATTTTTTTGCACGCTTTTTGTTATAAATCTGTCGCCATTGGTTAGAAAAATTGTAAATCATGCCATCAAAAACAAAAAAGATCATCATGTTGATGCTGTTTGCCGGATCGCTCATTCTGTTTAATCCGGCTGCAGCGCAGATTCCCGATGAAATCATTCAGAGCCTCAAGGCGGGCAATGCCCGTACGTTGGCCGGGTTCTTCAACCAGAACGTTGAGCTGGTTACTCCCGATAGCGACAATGTGTACAGCAAAGCACAGGCGCAACTGATTGTCAGCGATTTTTTCAGCAGCAACGCCCCCCAGAACTTCTCGGTGAT
>CAZILU010000077.1:10669-15383 GCA_964540165.1 uncultured Mariniphaga sp. | reverse complement strand
GCGACCCTTAGCTTGGAAGGCTAATGCTCTATCGACTGAGCTACTCCCGCAATATCGGTTCGTAAAAAACGAGTTGCAAAATTACAAAATTTTATCAAGAAACACCGGATGTTTTTGCCAATTTTTTACATTTAAAGCTCCAAGCAATTCAACTCATAACCATTTCACGATAATTATGCCCTTTATTGAGACACAAAAAATGAAACTAACTCAAACACAGATGCTTCTGAAACGCCCCTCAAAATGGGTGTGCAAATGTAAAAATATTATTCCAAAAATCTAAAATTCCACCCGAAAAATTAATAATTATTTGTTCCTTAATTTCTCTTTGTATTTATCGAGCTGCTTGCGAATGGCATCAATAGCCAGGTCAATTCCCTCTTCAAAGGTATCAGCCTGCTTTTTGGCAAACAGATAATCATTGGAAGGAATGGATATCTTAATCTCAGACACTTTGTTGCCTGCCGTCTCTGGTTTCAGCACTTTTAAGGTAACCTCGGCATTTATAATACCATCAAAGAAGGTATCCAGTTTGCCGACTTTCTTGTTAACAAAATCCACCAGTCTTTTGTCTGCGGTGAAATGAACTGCATTAATTGAAATTTCCATAGGATCACTTTTTAATTACCCTCGCGGGTGGGCTTGTTTATAAATATGATGCAATTTCTCAAAAGTCGTATGGGTATATATCTGGGTTGCCGACAAATTGGCATGCCCCAACAACTCCTTTACGGCATTCAGATCGGCCCCCCGATTCAACAAATGGGTAGCAAACGAATGACGCAGGAGGTGAGGATGCTTCTTCTCGTTTAACGTAACAAGACCCAAATTATGCTTCACAACCCGATATATTAATTTTTCGTAAACCGGATCACCCTTCTCCGTAACCAACAGAACCTGCCGGGCACCCTCTTTCTCCGGAACCTCGCGGCACTTCCACTCCAGATAGTCTTGCAATACCTGATTAACACTCCGGGGATAGGGAATGATACGCTCCTTATTCCGCTTTCCCAACACTTTAATCAAATACGCTTTGGTGTCAACGTCACTCTCCTTCAGGTGAAGAAGTTCAGAAAGCCTGATACCGGTTCCATAGAGCAGCGTAATGATCAGTTTATCGCGGGCACCCCTGAATCCGGTTTCAAAATAGCCGTCGTCCAACAGGTGATGCAAACTTTCTTCATCAATAAACCCGGGCAACCGTTTCCTGATTTTAGGCAGGGGAAGGTTGACAGCCGGATTAACCTCAAAACCATCGGCCGCATAATACTTCATCAAAAACTTAAAAAAAGCCTTTAACGAAGATATCTTACGGTTTACCGACCGTGGCGTATATCCCTCCTCCATTAGCGAAACCACCCAGTTTCTGACCAATTTTGAATCTACCCTTTTAACATTAAATTCCCCGACCCTTTCGATGCAATGGTGCACGAACTGATCGAGGTCTTTCTTATACGCTGTCAGCGTATGCGAAGAGTTCCTCTTCTCAAACGTTAAATAGTTAATAAAAGATTCCTGATAATCCATTCATCTTTTCAAATTACACCAGGAATCAAAATTTCTTTAGTCCTCCTGGCGCTGCAAGTTTTGTATATAAACAGCCTTTTTAACCTCTTCCCTTCGCTTAATCGAAGGCTTTGTAAACTTCTGGCGCTCTCTTAACTCCTTAACTACGCCCGTCTTTTCAAATTTCCTTTTGAACCTCTTCAGGGCCCTTTCAATGTTCTCCCCCTCTTTTACCGGAATCACAATCATTATTAATCGGTTTAAAAATTGAGGCGCAAATTTAGAAATTATTCATCGTAAATCAAATTTATGAGAAAAAAATAATATTTCCTACCCCTCAGGCTCATTTTAAATATTTTTAACGACAGCTTAAATAGAACTTCAATTTACTCCATTTGGCAGAATCGATAACAACCGACTCATGCAGTTGCCGTTGCGATGCGTATGGGCCTTTTTTGCTTCGGTAATCGATCAGCGCCCTTACCAGATCCCTGTCGATATAGGGATGC
Source organism: uncultured Mariniphaga sp. (assembly GCA_964540165.1). Classification (GTDB taxonomy): domain Bacteria; phylum Bacteroidota; class Bacteroidia; order Bacteroidales; family Prolixibacteraceae; genus Mariniphaga. Next base: position 13,368 of record CAZILU010000077.1, on the reverse strand, counting down.
CGTATCAGCGCTGAATAGTCGGCAAAATTGACCCGGATCTTCCGGATCATCGTGGTATCAACAAATACCTTATCAGCCAGAGCAATGAATGTCTCTTCAGGAAATCCATACACCTCAAGCAATTGACTTACAGAGCAGAATCCGCCCAACAGTGCCCGGTATTTGATTATCCTGGCAGCAAAAACCGGCCCGATTCCCCGCAGAGATACCAGCCCTAACGAATCGGCAGAGTTGAGCTCTACCCTGGTTGATCCTTCTGGTAATTCTCTCTCCTGCCCCCCCTCCCGACCGGGATATAACGCAGGCCCTGAGTCTGCCGGAGACCAGACGCTCTCCCTCTCCTCATTAAGCGGTGCTATATCAATCCGATCCCTGACCTGCAAATAGAAGGAACTATCCACCCCGTAAATCTTCAGCAGATCTTCGGCCCGAAAAAAGCAACCGCCATGCTGTCGGTATTTCAACAGGTTCGATGACTGAAAATGATTAAATCCCAGCGCCTTTAATTCATCGGCTGTGGCGGTGTTCGGATCAAAGCCGGCAGGCGTTTCGATGGCAGAAATCCGAACCGTGTCCTGTTCCATGCATGCCAATAACCGTTCAAACCGGGCATCATCATAGGTTGATGGGACCTCAATCTGATCAACGACAACCTGCCCCGTAATGGTTAATACAATGAACCCTGCGAGCAGCAACACACCACGGCGGTCACTCCGCATAAACCGAAACCAGTTTCGTGTAAACGAATGGAATTGAAAATTCATAACCAGGCAGCTTAGGGGTTCGACATTCTGTAACGGAAAGAAAGATAGTGGTTTTCAACGAATTTTCAAATGCCTGATCGTAAGATTTTTGGAAAGCCTGGCGTTACACCAGAAACAAACACTCACAAGCAGTTCATAATCAACACTTCCGTCAACATGCTAAATTCGTATGATCAGCTATGTCAATTTGATGAGACCGATACCCTGAAGGAAAATAAAAGCGATGGCCGGGGGAGCCAGATATTTAATAATAAAAATAAAAATTCTGAATAACGGGGATGACTTTTTTCGCTTCGGTTCAAACTCTTCTCTCACTTTTCTGCGATCGATAAACCAGGCCAAAAAAACGACAATAAAAAGCCCGCCCAAAGGCAATAAGATGTTGGCAGAGGCAAAATCCATCAAGCCGAAAACGGTGAAGCCAAATAGTTTGACATCTGCCATCGAGCTGGAAGAGAGAACACACAGGATGCCAAGTACCGATACCGACAGCGATGCCATGGCGGTAGCCAATTTCCGGGATATCTTCAGCTCTTCTGCAAAAAATGCAACGATAACCTCCAGGATCGATATTGTGGAGGTGAGTGCAGCGACAGCCAGGAGAACAAAAAACAGAATGGAAAAGATATACCCTCCGGGAATTTGCTGAAAAATATGGGGCAGGGTTATAAACACCAGCCGCTCACCCACCGTCGGTTCAATATGAAAGGCAAAAACCGATGGAAAAATGGCCAGCCCGGCTAAAATGGCAATCAGGGTATCGGCCAGAGCTACCGAACCGGCTGTAACCAACAGGTTCTCCTTCTTCTGTATATAGGAACCATAGGTAATGAGTGTCCCCATTCCAATGCTCAACGAAAAGAAGGCCTGGCCCAGCGCCACAAGAACAGCCTTTGCCGAAATTTTACTAAAATCGGGCCGAAAAAGAAAATCAACGCCGGCTTTCCCGCCCGGCAGGGTAACCGACCGGATCACCAAAACAATCATCAACACCACCAATAGCGGCATTAAAATTTTAGAATACTTCTCAATACCTTTGTTCACACCACCAATGATAACCAGGGCCGTTAAGGCTAAAAAGAGAAAAAACCAGAGAAGAGGCCGCCAGGTTCCGCCCGTAAAATGGGTAAACATCTCATTTAACTGAGCAGAGTTTAGCCCCTCAAAGCCGTTCACAACCGATTGATAGAGGTATTCAAGGGTCCACCCCGCCACCACAGAATAGAAAGAGAGAATCATAAAAGCTGCCACAACACCCATCAAACCAACAAAGTACCAATGCTTACCGGGTGCCAGTGTTCGGAAAGCCCCAAAAGCATTCCGATGGGTACTACGCCCAATGATAAATTCGGAAAGCATGACCGGAATCCCCATCAACAAAATGAACGCCAGGTATATTAACAGAAAGGCACCACCGCCGTTCTCTCCGGCAACGTAAGGAAAACGCCAGATGTTTCCCAATCCGACAGCCGAACCGGCAGCGGCAGCCACAGCCCCAAACCTTGAACCAAAGAGATCGCGATGAACAGGATTCACAGACATATACTTCTAAAAATTAAATGAGTACAAAAAAGGCAACGTCCCTGTTAAAACAGAAGAAAACCGGCCTAAAAATGCAAAAATTAATCGATTTCCGATAAAAAAACAGACAAAAAGAAACCGTCAAAAGGGATACCCGATGGCAAAGGAAAAGTTAAAATCGTTTCCGGAGTATTGACGGTTTCCGATGATCCAGCCATGATTGGAGGGTTCGGAGGGGTCACGCAGTTTCATGCCCACATCGAGCCTGAAGATAAAATAGTTAAAATCGAACCGGAATCCGGTACCGGTTCCCAGCGCCAGCTCTTTATAAAAGGAGGTCAGTTTAAACTGCGCCCCCGGCCGGTTATCCTTCCGGTTAATCGCCCAAATGTTTCCGGCATCAAGAAACAGAGC
>CAZILU010000077.1:0-10569 GCA_964540165.1 uncultured Mariniphaga sp. | reverse complement strand
GAGCTGTATTTGTTTAGCATATACCCTTTTCTGAACTCCAGGTCGCTTTTGATGTATTGCGCAAACCGCGTGTTTAAAACCTGGTAATAATCGGTTGTCCAGGGGCCTGCCTCATCAATCACCTCAACCTGAGGGCGATCGAATGTCTCCGACAGGAGATAGAGCAGATTACCAGCCGACTCCACGTTAAACCGCAGATAGGCGTAATTTTGCCTCAATCCGGGTTTCTGGGTATTGTTAACAAACGAGTAGCCGGAGCCTAAGATCAGGTGATCGGAAAAGCTGCTTTTAATATAGAGATCCCGGATCAGATCAATAAAATCCGGATCGAACTGACTAAGATTCACCATATTGAAATCGACCAGGTTCCAGGTATATTTCCGGTTCTCGGAGGTCATCCAGTCGTAGCCGAACTTTATATTAGCGATCGTCCGCGTGTATTCGGGACGTCGCTGAAAGTTATAGCCCAGGGTAAAAATGGTTTTGGGAAGGTGGTTCCGGAAAACGCTGGCGATTTGGCGGGGCCCTAATACCTTTGGGATGGTCAGGGTGACTTCAGACCCAAACTCACGCGTATTAAAATACTCCGGTACATTCTCAACCATTCGCTGCTGTCGCTCCATAGCTCCCTTAAAATTTACCTGAAACACCTCTGCCCCCCGGAATACATTCCGGTGCTGATAGCTGACATTTCCGGCAACGCCCAGATTCCCCGAGGTGTTGGTGCCTTCAATATCGAACGACACGGCCTGCTTGCTTAACGGCGCAATGCGAATATGGCAATCCAGCAAATTGGTGTCGCGGGCCATCGCCGGCCGGTCAAACTGCATATCGATAAACCGGAACTGGCGCAACCGGTTGAACGAATCGAATGTCTTCCGGGCATGATCGAGCCGGTAAAGCATTCCACTTTCCATCTGCATCAAATTCCTGAACAGCCCCGGACGATATTGCATATCCCGGTTCAAAAAGAGCGTATGATCTTCCCATCGAAGGGTATCGGAATACGAACTGTAACCCGATTGAATGTTGGACAGAGGCACCGATCCCGGCAATACGGAGATAAAAAAATGGTTGATGAAATAGGGTTTAAATGCCCCCTGACGGCCGTCCCCCGAAGTGTTCCCAATGAAAAGGTCAAGCAGAATCTCCTTCTCATACTTGCTGCTGTCGGCTAAATAGCTGACCTCATCTTTGGTAAAATAATAGTATCCTTCATTTTTAAAGAGATCAACAATCAGCGATCGTTGGTTCTCCAACAAATTAAAGTCGAACGGTGTTCCCGGCTGAATAAATGTTCGGGCCGAATCTTTTACGAACAGCGCCCAAAGAGCACTGTCACGAATGTGATAATTAACCTCCCGGATCCGGTATCGCCTGCCGGTTGTGATCTCATACCGAACCACCGCTTTCTTTTTCTGCTCCTGAAAACGAACGTCCGATTGCACTGAAGCATTGAAAAATCCACGATTCCCTAAGTATTGCCTTAATCGCTCTTTGGAGGACTCAACAAGCGCTTCATCGTACACCTCCGGGGGTTCTCCAATTCGCTTAAGCCAACTGTCGGGCCTCTTCTTCGTGGAGAGATTATATAGCCAGAGATGAAACCGGGCAAATCCCAGAATTTTATAATTCTCCTTTTGACGAATATGCATCCGGGCCTCCTCCCGGCTGATCGCGGGATTATCAATCCGCAATTCAACCTGGTCCAATAAATACTTATCCTCTGGCACATACCGTACCGGAGAACAGGAGGCAAAAAAAGCAACGGTTAAAATTAACACCGGCCAATGCCATCTAATCAGGCATATAAAGGAATCCCTGGACAATATATTTAAAATTAATTTCAGCAAAAATAGTGAACTGTTTTTGATGGAAACAGTAATTTTGAAACATTTATTACCCGGAGTAAATCTATTTCAATGATTACCAAAAATAAGATCAAACAGATCAGGTCAATGGCACAAAAAAAGTGTCGTCAAAAAGCGCAGCTCTTCCTGGTGGAAGGAGATAAAAATGTGCTGGAAGTATTGGAATCGGACATCGCCGTTGCCGAGCTATATGCCACCGGAGCATTTATTAACACGCACCGCATTGCTTCCAAAGCAGAAGCTTTGATCGAAGCGGACGATGAGAGCATCCGGAGGGCCAGTCTGTTGGTTCAACCTCAGAGCGCTCTGGCGCTGTGCCGCATACCCTCCCAAGCACTTTTGCCCGACAGGCTCCGGGGGCTCTCTCTTTACCTGGATGGTATCCGTGATCCGGGAAACCTGGGGACGATCATACGCACCTGTGCCTGGTTTGGCGTCTCACACCTCCTCTGCTCCCCCGATACAGCCGATCTGTATAATCCCAAAGTTATTCAGGCAAGCATGGGAACATTCAGCCGGGTAAAAACCACCTACACCCCTTTCGAAGCGGTGGCTGCGCTCGTTAAGGCCTCGGGAGGCACCATCTGGGGAACCTTCATGCAGGGGAATAATCTTTATGCAACTTCATTTTCGAAAAATGCACTCATCGTTTTGGGAAACGAAGGGAACGGAATCCGCGACGAAATAGCCGCTAAAATTGATCAGCCGCTGACCATACCCTCTTTTGCCGCAACAGCCGGCGGTGCTGAGTCGCTTAATGTAGCTATGGCCGCAGCCATTATCTGTGGCGAATTTCAACGGCAGCAACTGCCTATTCAAAGTGGACGAGCAGGGTAAAAATATTGGAACGGATATCTTTGATCGCCTGTGAATAATAGCGTCGTTCGTCCTTTGGAGGAGCGGCTAACTGATTATGCAAACCCAGGCTCATCTTAGCCTCCAGGGAGAGACGAAAAAAGGGAAAGTAGTGATCCCACCCGGCACCCACTTCCGCATAAAAACCACCATTGGTCAGCCTGACCAGTTCGTCCTTCCCGGTGCGACTGATATCCTGCCGGAAGGCAGGTCCAAATACAATATAGGGCCGGTTGTTGTTAATCCGCCGGGCTTTGTACTTAATCAGCAGGGGGAAATCGAGAAAGGTCGATTTTACCGAGTAGTAGTCCAGCTGTCTTGAGCCTAAATAAACATCGTAATTATAAACCAGTTGCCGCTCACCAAAAGATAACCCGGGTAGAAACCGGAGATCCACATTCCGGTGCAACCGCAGGCTCGATACTATTCCGACCGTAAACCCCGGGATCAATTGGGGAACATCGGCCCGAACCGTGTGATCCTTCGTAATCGGCTCCTCTCCGGCCAACCATTTCGTTTCGCCCAGATAATTAATCTCCTCCTCCGAAAGTCCGCTGCCGAGCGGATTGTAATGGCTCAATCCGAAATCGAGCGTATTTAATCCCAGCGTAAATCCAAAATGGAGGATCTTCTCATCAAATGTAGTCAGATAATTGACTTTCTGCTTTTGAGAGAAAACCTGCATAACAGGGAAAAATAAAAGCAATATGATCCAAAATTTCCTCACGGGACAATTTTCAAATTACACGATTAAAAAACGAACCAATCAATCCTCATTTCGATGGCCCCCAAACATCTCTTCACGCTTCCGGGCTCCAAGGTTTCACATAATCGTCTGTTTCATGAATTATCATGGTCGCTTCATTCTAACAAATAAAATGAATTTTTATTGTTTTAAAGCTAAAAATTTGGTTTTTGCGCATGGTAGATGGAAGCAATTCCAAACGTTTGCGGATAGACAGCCTCCCCGGTAAAACCAATTTCATTCAGAATTGATGTAAATGCTGCTCCATCGGGAAACGCTTTGACCGATTCGGGCAGATAGCTATAAGCCCGGGAGTCCTTAGAGACCAGATTGCCCAAAAAAGGAAGGATCTTCGTAAAGTAGAAAAAGTAGATTCCGCGAATGAACCGGTTCTTTGGCCGGGAAAATTCTAAAATGAGCAGTGTACCACCCGGTTTAAGCACCCGGCAGATCTCCCGGAGCCCGGCATTCAGGTTTTCAAAATTACGCACTCCAAATCCGGCCAGGGCAGCATCAAATGAATTATCTTCAAACGGAATTGCTTCTGAATCAGCCTTCATGAGCTTAATCAAGGATGATAATCCCCGTTTTTCAACCTTCTGGCGACCTTTGACTAACATCTCTTCCGACAGATCTATCCCCCAAATTTTTTCCGGATTTAGCTTTGCGGCTGCAATGGCAAAATCGCCCGTTCCGGTAGCAATATCAAGAATGGTTTTGGGTTGAACCCGTTGAAGCATCCGGACAGCTCTTTTGCGCCACTGTTTATCTATGTTCGCCGACAACAGATGATTCAACAGATCATACCGGTGTGCAATATGGTCAAACATCAGCTCGATCTGCCCCTTCTTACTCATTTCAGATTCGGAATAAGGCAGCGGAACCGGCTTTCTCACCTCTCTTGTTGTTGAAGATCTCTCCATCCGGTCAGGCCATCTTATCGATATACCCTAACGATCGATCATCTATTCTCACCTCCCCTTTTGTAATATGGCCCAGGGTAAAAAACGGAATTTTTAACTCAGACAGTAAATCCACAAATTCATCTTCCTTTTTGGGATCAACTTCCAACAAAATCCGACCCATTGATTCGCCAAAGAGAAACGAATCGAGACGCAACTCGGCATCGCTGGTAATATCAAAGCCAAGTCCGTTCGGTATGGCAGCCCGCAGCAGGGTAAAAAAGAGTCCGCCCTTTCCCACCGGACTGGCACTGCTCACCAACCGGTTTTGGTGTAACAAGCGCAACGCATTTTGTATGTTAAGTTCATCGTTGATATTAAAAGCCGGCAGGGGTGAGTTGGATACACCGTGATAAAACTCAAGGTATTCGGAGGAACCAATATCATCGACCGTACGGCCGATCACAAAGATATTACCGCCCTTCTGTTTAAAAGCATGGGTAGTGATCGCATTACGATCTTCGATCATTCCCGCCATGCTGATAATGATCGTGGGCGGAACGGGCCCGTGACCGGAAAAATGGTCAAACCGAATCTTACGGTCGGAGATCTTCAGATTGAACTTCGCAGCGGCATTTTCAAGCCCTTTCCTGGCACCTGAGGCAATGGAGTGGCCGTTGGGATCCGCAAAATCGATGTGGTATAAAAAAGCACTGATTGCCAACGGCTGCACGCCCATGCAGAGCAACTTTCGGGTGGCCCTCGATATCAATATCTCTATGGCCTTTTTAGGATCATTCTGCAGGTGGTGGTGAAACGCATGGGTGCTAAGGGCCATACTCCGGCCATTATTGTCGATATCAATCAGCCCAATCTCATCAGTTTCGCTATCACCAATCGATGCCGGAGAAGCCATCACTTCACTAAAGTCATTGAAGTAATTTATACTCGACAAGTTAGGATTTACCATCAGGGAGTAGATCACATTCTCAATATCTTCGGGCTCTGGTATGGAATCAATCCTGAACTCTTCCGCAGGTCTGGTTATTTCTTTCATATTATTTATATAACGCAACAAAAATAATTAAGTCGGTGATACCACCACAAAATTATTCCTTTTTTTTAACTTTCGCCAAAGTTTAAATGATGAAGGGAAAAGTAGTTATGATTACCGGGGCAACATCCGGGATTGGCCGGGCCACCGCCCGTTTGTTGGCAAAAAACGGATACAACCTGATTATTACCGGACGACGACGGGAGCGGTTAGAGAACCTCCGACAAGAATTGCTGTCATCTACACCAGCGAAGATACACTGGCTCAACTTCGACATAACAGACCAACAAGCCACCGAAAAAGCAGTCTCCAGCCTGCCCGATGAGTGGCGCTCACCCGATATCCTGATTAACAATGCCGGATTAGCCGCCGGTTACAGCACCCTGGCCGATGGAGATACCGATGACTGGGAACGGATGATCAATACCAACATCAAAGGACTTCTTTTCATCACACGACTGATATCCAAACAAATGATTGAACGTGGAGGCGGACACATCATAAATCTCTCCTCCATTGCCGGAAGGGAGACCTATCCCATGGGAAACGTCTATTGTGCCACCAAACATGCGGTTGAAGCACTAACCAAAGGGATGCGCCTGGACTTTCTGAAACAGGACATCAAGGTCTCTTCCATATCGCCTGGGGCTGTTGAAACCGAATTTTCCTACGTACGGTTTAAAGGAGACCAGGAGCGGGCATCGAAAGTGTACGAAGGATTCACTCCGCTGACACCAGAGGATATCGCCGAAACCATCCTGTTCGTGATCAACCGGCCCGCCCACGTAAACATCGATGATATTCTGGTGATGCCAACCGCACAAGCGTACGCAAGAGATTTCCACAGGCAATAAATAGGCAAATATTCTGTACCTTTGTGCGGTAATTGTGGAACTATGAGAAAAGCAATCGTGATTACCCCGGTGAAGGACTCCCCGGAAACAACAAAAAAAACCATCGAAGCGGTATGTCAATCGGACTATCCGGTCGATTATTATGTTTTTAACGATTTTAGCTCACCCGCTACCAAGGAACTATTGATTGAAACACAAAAAAAACATGGCTTTAATCTGATCCACTTGGAAGATATAACTAAAACACCTTCACCCAATTACAAGCTGGTTTTGCAAATAGCGCAAAAAATGGCAATAGAGAGCCTTCTGCCGCTTATCATTGTTGAGTCGGACGTACTATTACAAAAAGATACCATCTCACAATTAGTTAAGCAGACCGGACAATTTCCTAAACCCGGACTCATCGGAGCCATTACAACCGACAATCGTGGCAACTACAACTTCCCGTACAATTTTGAAAAGATCAAATCGGATAAAACCATTGACACATCCCACAGCCTCTCCTTCTGCTGTACCCTGCTGACAATCCCCTTTTTGAAAGCCTTCTCCTTTGAGTCCCTGGCACACAACAAAGATTGGTTTGATGTAACCATCAGCCGGCAATCGCGGAAACTGGGCTTTCGCAACTACCTGGCCAAAGGGGTGGAAGTGCTGCATATGCCCCATTCAAGCCGGCCCTGGAAAAACCTGAAATATACCAATCCATGGCTCTATTACTACCGTAAATTTATAAATCGTCGAGACCGAATCTGAGGATATTAGAAAGTCATTTCGTGTCGCTGTTTTTACCTCACAGATACGATCAAGATATGAAATTCTGCTTTTTAAGTGTATCCAGCATCTTATCGGAGAAATAGATATTATCTTCCCGCTTATACCTGACATCGGTAAATACCTGGGCAAGCGTCTCCTTCTCGTTATCAATTACAAACTGCTTCATGCTCTCTAACGCCTCCTTTTCAGCATATAATCGATCGATATCTTCCACTGTATAATCTCTGTATTGCTCGTGGTGAACCACTGCATCCAGTGGTAACCGGTCGGTCAAATCCGGATGCTCATCGGGATAACCAACCGCAACGGTCGTCACCGGAAATGTCAGTTTGGGAAGATGCAGCAACTCAATAATCTCTTTTGCATTATAGAGGGTTGTACCCAAATAACAGATACCAAGACTCATACTCTCGGCCGCCACACAGAAGTTTTGAGCCGCTAAGAGGGCATCGGTAGCGCCGGTAAAAAAAGAGAGAAAATTGTTGTATCCGGGATCAGCATTTCGCTGTTCACACCATAGGGAGAAGCGATGGAAGTCGGCCAGGAATGTGATTAGAGCAGGGGCTGAGGTAACCACTTTCTGATTAAAATGGAGTGGCGCCAGTTTTTCTTTCATTTGAAGATCGGTGGTGACCACCATACTGTATGCCTGCATATTTCCGGTATTTGAAGCCCTGGAGGCGGCATATAGCATACGATCCATAGTTTCAGGATCCACAGGCCGATTCAAAAATTTACGAATTGATACGTGCTTATTAACTGTTTCCATAAAACAAAAGTAATAAAAAAGGGGAAGCTTGCGCTTCCCCCTTTTTAATCAATCAATTCGGTATTACCTTTTAACAATCCTTTCAGTTTTAGCTAATCCCTCTTCAGTAAACATACTTACTACGTATACACCGCTAACCAGGTTATCGGTCCGGATCTGATGTTCCGGATACGTAACATCCATAACCCGCTGACCGGCGATGTTCGTAATAACAACGCGTGACAGTTTATCGTGGTTATCGATATTGATATGTGTATTGAACGGATTCGGATAAACGCTGAACTCAACCGTTTTAACAGGATCAACACTGGTGAGCGTAAGGTCAACAATGTCGCTGCTCATTCTCGGCTCGAGTCTGAAGTTATCCAGACGTGCATTGACAACACCAGTTACATCGTAGTAGTGGTCAGCTTCCGGAGTGTAAGCATACATCCAGTTGTTAACAACTACATTCTGAATTGGCTGGTAGTAGATGGTCCACTGACCGATGTCGTTCGCTGCGTTGGCACGGGCACCCTCAACCTTCACAAGAACACTTTCGTACTGTTCCTGTTTAGCGGCAGCAGGTGATCCGGCTTCCGAGTTAGCAACCACAACCGGTTCAATAGCGATCGGAGCAGTTACTTTGGTAACGGTAACAGCGTTGATCGTTGTAACGTTGGAGACCTCAGCTACAACACCACTAACATGTACACCATCACCAACACTCAGGTTCGCGTTATTTCCGAAGGCAACCCAAACACCACTCCAGGCGGCATTGGCATCCTGCATGAAGAAACCTTCAGCAGGAACAACTCCGGTAACCGTAGCGGTCAGATTAACGGTTTCGCCAATCCATGCAGACTGAGAAACTTTGCTCTGAACGGTTTCGATATTACCAGCCTCAATGTCGGCCCTCATTCTCGGTTCGAGTTTGAAGTTACCCAGGCGAGCGTTAACGATACCAGTTACATGGTATGAGTATCCGGCAACCGGTGTATAGAGATAGAACCAGTTGGCTACAGTAACTCTGTTCAGCGGAGCGTATGCAACGACCCAGTCACCGATATCGTTGGCTTCAGAAGCTTCTGCGCCCAATACCTGTACCAGTACACTTTCATACATCTCTTTCTTAGCGTCGTTCGGAGAAGCAACAACCACCGGAGCCACGGTTAACGGAGCATCGATTTCGGTTACTGCAGACGCGTTAATCGTAGTTACAGAAGATACTTCAGCAACCTGACCGGTGATATGAACACCGTCACCGATTGCCAGACCTTCGGTATTATTGTAAGCAACCCAGATGCCACTCCATGCAGCACTTGCATCCTGTACGAAGAATCCTTCGAACGGTGAGATACCGGTAATGGTACCTTCAACCTGCAGGACTTTTCCAACCAACGGGGAGGTAGAAACTTCACCCTGGATGGTTGCGATCGGAACGAGACCGGTAACGGTGTAGCTGAAGTTTGCACCGGCAAAGTTGTTGCCAGCCAGATCTTCAACAGCACTTCCAACAGTCAGCGTAACGGTGGAGAGGCTCGGAGCTGTGATTACAGCGGTATAAACACTGCCTTCACCGGTAACAACTACAGAACCTGCAGATACGGTCGTTGCAGCAGCAACACCGGTAACATCTTCATCGAATGTCAGCGTAACAACGATTTCATTCGTAATGAAGTTACCTGAAGCAGGATCAGCAGTCATCGTCGGAGCGGTGTAATCACCCACAGTGTAGGTAAAGCTTGCAGGAACAAGCGGATTGCCTGCTAAGTCTTTAATTGCAGTGGTGAAAGAGAGCGTCAGTTCAGCTTTCTCAGCACCCGTCAGCGTAGCTTTATAAACCCTGCCGGCAACCACCGGTGTCAGAGAGATCTGAGCACCTTCGCCCGTCAGCAGAATACTACCGGTTCCGGCACCTGTAACGTCTTCGTTGAATACGATCAGAACGTCGAAGCTGGTCGGAGTACTTACGGCTGTAGCAGGATCAACAGATACGGTCGGCGGTGTTCTGTCACCGAAGGTATAGCTGTAGCTGCCTGTGTTAGCAAGCGCATTGGCATTGAATGAGTCATCCTTGATCTTGTTATTCAAGGTCAACGTAACGGTTGCACCATCATTGGCTGTAATGGCAACGGTATAGACAAGGCCGTCATTAGAGATGGTAGCAGTACCACCCGTTACAACGATACCCTGGCCAAGTGTTGCACCCACAACCTCTTCAGAGAAGGTTACATTAACATTCAATACGGCATCTCTCAGGTCGCTGCCCGATGCAGGTTCTACTACAGCGGTCGGAGCAACCCAGTCACCCACTTTGAATACCCAGTTGATTCCCTCAACCAGCTTATTAGCGTTGGCAGAAACGTCGGTAACCAGATCTTTATTCAGATTCAGAACACCTTCGGTTTCGTCAGCGCCTTCAAAAGTCAGCGTGTAAACGATATTATCTGTGGTAGCCACATCAACCAGACCCACTGAATTAGCCAAAGCAGCCTCTTTTGTCACACCGGCAACCACTTCAGAGAAGGTCAGTTCCACGGTGAAGGTTCTTTCGGTATTCATCGGATTGGCAGGAGCAGCCGTTACAGTTACGGTCGGAGGTGTATTGTCACCTACTACATAAGTACCGGTAACCTCTTCAGCCAACGCGTTGAAGTTGCAGTTCACATCGGTGATGGTTGTCGGAACAGTTACAGTAATCGTAGCCAGATCAACAGCATCAATATTAACCGTGTAAACCAGCGGATCGGCTGTTGCAACCAC
>CAZILU010000076.1:0-15462 GCA_964540165.1 uncultured Mariniphaga sp. | reverse complement strand
GAGGATCTCGGTGAGCTGGTTGTTGGCAAATGAGAGCATCAGGCTTCGTGATTTCTTAACCTCTCCCCGGGTTGTCAGGTCGCTATACCACATGATATCCATGTTAATCAGCGGGCTGAATGTTTCCGTAATACTGACGGAGTTAAAGTCGAAGGGTGTTATAAAGTTGTTGGCCATGTCACGGATGTAGTTAAAACCGTCCTCAGCCTCCTGGTACTTTAGATTGGTGATGAAGGATCCGACGTTGTAACTGGACCGGTAACCATGGGTGAAGTTCAGCGATCGCATGATCTTATTCAGTCCGGGTATTTTGGAGACCATCCCTTCGTAGCGTATCTGCCAGTTGGGTTTCATGAACTGTATGGCCGGGAATAGGCCCAGGGAGACCTTTTCCGGATCTTTATTCTGGTAGGCAGCCAGGAATGCCGGCACCAGTACCTCTACGGAGTTGGGTCCATAGCCATCGGGGTAATCGGGGTAGTCGGGGTGTTTGGCAGAAGGATCATATCCATAGCCGTTATTGGGATTGCGTTTATCTGCCAGGCGCTGGGCTATGGTCTGCCGGTATGCTTTGAACTTATCAAATGCTTCGGAGCTGTGTACCTCTCCTTTGCCCATAGCGAAGAAGGCGGTTCCCCAGGTGAGTGTTGACATGCTGAAGTTTCCGGTTTCGGTATAGCTGTTTGCCTGAAAGGCTTCCGACAGCGGGTTATAGTTATAAAATTCGTTGATGTTGTTTGAGATCGACCGGTCGGCTGTAACATCGATGCGAAGGTCGGGGAGTGGTTCTATGGATGCCCTGATATTCAGGCGCTCGGTTTTGGTAAAGAGGTAGGGCATGTTGAGCGTGGAGTCGGTGGTGACCCATCCTTTGGAAGCAGCCTTGCGGGCAAAGTTATAATCCTGCCATCCGGCCAGGAAAGGGAATCCCGGGGCGAATGCTGCCGGTGGTGTCCGGTTAAACATGGCGGCATCGGGTTGATATGTTCCGGTGCCGAAGAGGTGCGGTTGTGGCAGGTATCCGGGCAATACGGTGCCGCCGCTCTTGCTGTAGTTGACAGAGATGGTTCGCACACCGATCAGCATCCGGGTCGTGATGTCGAGTATATCTTTCAGGAGGGTTTGGTCTCCCGGAACACCCGACACGGTTACCTGCCCCGGGCCTCCGGTTGCCAGCGGGGTGAACTCAACGCTGTTGGCATCAACAATGGTGGTTCTTCCCCGCACGGGTTGGCCTTGCTCACCGGTGATGATCACTTTTACCTTCCGGGTGTTTAGGTTGTGGGTGATGGTCTGAGGTTCGTTGGCCGTGAGCGTTACGCTCCCCGAATAGGTCTGCTCCGGTTCTTTTTGTGGAATTTCGGGTTGCTCTCTGGTGGAGGAGCTGCCCGATTGCCGGTTGATGCTGTAGCGACTGCCGCCGGTTCTTTTGAATTTCTGGTCCAGTTCCTGGAAATAGGGAACCTTGGTGAAGAGGCTCTGCAGGTTGACATTTCCGGTGAGCTGAATATTGTTTGAGTTCTGTACGGTATTTCCCAGGGTAATGGTGTCGGGAGTGATCGGTCCGGCCTGCCAGTTGTATGTTCCCTGATACCGGGCAGTTCCGGATATGAAGTTGAGCAGTTGGATGCGATTTATGGGCAGGGAATAGGTCAGGCTCACATTGTGGTTATACAGGGTTGGTCGCCCCAGGTTGTACAGGTTAGTGAGGATAGAGTCCTTCAACATCTGGTAATTGTCCATGTCTCTGTTGATCCTTCCTTCCGGCTCGTCAATGCGGGATGTTCCCCGCGAAGAGAAGTCGAACTTGAGCGAACGGGTGATATCGTATCGGAGGTCGAAAAATTTATTCCACATGAAATCTTTCTCATAGGTGGCGGGAAGCGCCAACTGAGGATTGGTGATGTTGCGGGTCTGTATCTCATGGTAACGACGCGACAGGTCGGTGCGGTAGGAGATCTGTGTCGGCAAGGGGTAAAAATTGAAATCACCGATGAGCCGCAGGATTCCCTTTTGCAGTAGTTCTACATTTTTCAGTGGTTCGATAATGACGGGCCGGCTGCTGTAGTTGTATGAAAACATTCCCCGGTAAGTTTTATCGAGGTTGTACTCCGTGTTGATATTTCGCCGGAAGATCTCGTTGTATGCATAAGAGACAGAAAAGTTTTCGGGATCCCATACCTTGGTCTTTGTTTGCTGTCGTTGCGGTTCTATCCGCACGTTGGTAAAGTTGAGGCTTTTTCGGGTGACAAGGTCTTGCGAGATAAATTTAATGGAGTCTTTCATCTCCCTGGAACCGGCTCTTTCGAGCGAAGTTTCCAGTTCTACGTCGGGTTCTACGGGATTGTACTTGGGGTTTCGGACGCTGCGGGAGTAGCCATAATACATCGGGAGCCTGACGCCGGCTTTTTCGGGCAGAAAGCGTCCCAGATCGATGGAGGTTGATACATCGATCTCATTCAGGTCCTCCAGGGCACGACTGTTCATGTTCTGGCTGATGCTCCCGAATCCCGATGTGCGGGTGCGGCCGGCAACGGTTACGCTGCCCAGGTCGGCTAAGCGCGCTGTTGCCCTCGCATTGGCAGCCCACCCGCCACTTTCATCAAAGTCGGACAGGCGCATCTCATTGACCCACACCTCCACGGCTTTGGGCCCGGTGTTTAACTGGCCTCTTTTGTGCCTGATACCCATCATCATTACCTGAATATTTCCCAGGTTTGGACTCCCCTTTATCCGAACCCGGTTTTTATCTTTGTTCCATCCCCGATGAACCGTTTCATAGATATCCTGCATGCTCATATCGGATCCCTCCATGCGCATGGCTGCATTGCGGTCCAGCTTGGCATTCGAAAAAATCTCCAGCGGTATGTCCACCCGGTTTTCGTCGGGCCACACGATGTACCGGTCCGATTCAATATCTCCGTTGTACTTGCCGGCAGGCGTAAGCTTCAGCGGAATTTCGTACTCGTAGTAGTTGTAGTTGTAATCGGAACCGATCCGGATGAAGAAGTGCACCTCATCGTCTTTTAACGGAAACTGAGGAATCTGTTCGGCATGTACCTCTAACTTGAGCCGTTTGTATCTTCTGAAATCCATGTAAAGCGGTTTATAGGCTGCGCGGGCATCACCCTGCTCCAATCCGGTCACTTTTAACACCATCGACTGCTCATTTAACTGGCGGAGCTGCGGATTATTCGGGTCAATCACCCGGCTGATGCCGGGGGGCAGAATGTAGTTGACCGGCTCCCGGCTTCCATTCTCTTCAATATTGACTGCCGAGACATCGAACGTGCTTGCGGGAGAGATGACATCAGGTTCCCCGATCTCCCGTGTGTACCGGCGCCAGTCGGCCCGTACCAGGTCAAGCGTGGCAAACCTCAGGATTACCGGATCTTCAAATCCACGCAAATACATTCTCATAAAACGAATTGACTTGAAATCGCGGATATTACCGAAAACCTGATCCGGATCTCTTACCGGAATCTTAAACTGATACCAGGTGACTTCGCCAATCTCTTTGTTCTTCATCTCAACGCGACTGCGCTTGATATCGGTAATGTAGTTCTGCCCTAACTGAAGGTCCTCCTTGCGGATGCTCACCTTATACTGGTAGTACCTCTCGTTCTCATTCAGCGTGTTGTCGTTATTGATATCTTCAATGTCGGGAATGGAGGAGGCAGCCGTGGGGTATGATTCGGGCGACATTTCAGTGGTTGGCGAGTTGCCATCGGGGCCGTTAAAATTTTTATACCGCTCCAGTATTCCAACTTGCTCCTGGTCCAGGACAGATCCCCGGTAGTAGTGAAAATTGTCGGATGACGGGTCGTTTAAAACCGCTTCATAAACATCATCGTAAACCAGGTCGCGCAGTTCGTTCAGGTAATTCTCGAAAAAACGTTGTTCATCTTCATCTGTCAATCCGTCAAGGCCCACATCCTGGTAACGTCGCGATTGCGGATTGTTATCAAAGGCATTGACCAGCGACTGCAGTTTAGAGACCCTTCCCCAAACGGTTTCATCAACGTTGGTTACCTCTGCCGTGGTGGGAAGCCCCTGCTCGAACGATTTCCGTCCGTCACGGAGAATATCTTCGGATACATCGCCCAGGTTGAAGTATAACTCACCCCCGTCGTGGTTGTTGAGTGAGTCATAAACAAAGGGGTCCATCATCCAGAACTCGATGAATTCGATGTTGGAAGATTCAAAATCGCTCGATTCGATTTTTCGCATGATACCGCCCCACCGGGTTTCGGGTTGAGCCAGGGTTCCGTCCGGATTGATACCGGCTGAATGGCTGGTGGGCCTGGTATCATAGTTGTAAGGACCTTTTTCGGATGGATAGAATGCCAGGTCAAAAACAGGAATATTGGTTGGTTCACCTGCCGGAGACTCTTTGGCCGGGAAGATCTCTTTTTCGAAGACCTCCCGTACGAAGTGGTTTGACTGCAGATCGGGATTGTTTCTGATGTGATCGGGTGTCAGGCTGTTATTTCGCAGGAAGAGCGGGTCGATGGTGTACCAGGCCAGCTTAGCGCGGTTCGTGCCATACAACAGATCGTTGATGAGGTTTCCTTCGGGAAAGCGTGTCTGCTGGTGTTGCGGTGTGCTGGCTAATGACCACGACTGCCTGAGTTTCAAGTCAATGTTGATCTGTGTGCCTTCAAAGTCGTCGATGTAGGCATTCCCGCTTTTCTCGATTACATTGGAGTGTCCGGGGATCAGCCGTGCCATCTCTGCCTCAATGTCAATGGTAGAGGGTGTGTTGGTCGAATAGAAGGGGAGGGCATCGGCTAATTTGGTGAGGAACATGCTTTGTGTGGCGTAGTGCCCGTCAAAGCCTACCATCAGGTTGGAGATGGGATCTTCGCCGTAATCGACCTTTTGTGTTAAGGGGCGTTCCTGCATGTACAGGGCCGTGGCTCCGATGTTGAAGTTATCGGAGAAGGCGTAGTTGGCGTGCGTACCCAGCAGGGTCTTTCGCTGCATTGTGAAGAGGTCTTCACTTTCGGTGGCGACCGAGATGGGTGTGCCTGCCTCTAACAGGGCCTGGTTGATGATGCGCACCCTGCCCAGGGTATAGTCGACGGTGTAGTCGATATTCTCAACCAGTTCCCGGCCACCGGCACTCACCTTTACCGAACCTGGAGTAAGGTTGATGGCATTCAGAGGGATGTCGGATCCCGATGCTCCTTTATAGCTGCCGATGAGCCTGAATTTGTTGTGCTCTGCATCCTGGTCGGCATAGACCTGCGTGGAGTCGTATAACGATTGAAATGTGTATTTCTCGATGAGGCGCGGATCGCTAATGGAGTCAGCCAAATGCCTGCCGAAGGGTTCCAGCACCGGAAAGATGATCCGTCCCCGGTTGGAACTGACCGTGATTCCTTCAATAAAGTCGAAAACGCCATCTTTGTATGGATCGAGCTGCTTGTTCAGTTTGTCAAGGTTCAATACCTCCAGTAAAATCCGGCCATTGATCCGCCCTTCGGGAATGTAGTTGATGTAGGTGCCGGTGGAGTCGTTCTGATAGACCACGTTCAGTGAGAACTCATCCCTGGAAAGCTGGTAGGCGTCGAGGTTGTAGATGTTTTTCATCATCAGATCCCAGGTGGGAAGGCCGGGAGAGAGGTTGGTCCCTTTTAACAATTTCAGGATGAGGGTTTTTGGCGCTTCAATACCATCGGTTGAGAACTCTCCGACCTGAAACACCTGACCGTTGGCTGTATAACTGAAAGCTACGGCCAGCACTTCATCCGAATTGAGGGCGGTATTCAGGGAGATGTATCCCAGGCGTTCGTTGACGGTAAATTCAGAGGGAGTCAGCTTCCGGGCCTGCTCAATGCGCTCAAAGTCCTGCCCGCCAATAAATCCGGGACTGAACTGCGACAATACCGAGGTGATATCCTGTGTATTCCGGATGGCACTGTAGGTGTTTGACATCTCATAGTAGAGCCCGTTGGCATCGTTCAAAGGCAGTATGTTTTCCGGATAGGGCATTCCCTGCGTCTCCTGGAAATCGGGTATGTCGTTGAAGATATGCGGATTGTGTTCTCCCAAGTCCTGGAAGGCTATGATATTTCTCGACTCGGTGAAGTTGTTTGACTTGTTGGTGACCCAGATCTCAATTTTGTTTATGGTAATGGGAGAAGTAGGTATAGCAGTGTTTCTAAGCCACTTATCGTAATTGTCGCGGAAGTATTGCGAGAGGAAGAAGTGCCGGTTAGCATCGTAGTCGGCCGCTGAGATTTCAAAGTTGGTAATTTGGGCCCCGCCTTCCGTTTCAACGGTGTTGGTTTCACCTTTGTGTTGGGAGAATAGCGTGGTGACCGTCAGCTTGCCGAACTGCATCTCTGCCTTTACCCCGAAGAGGTTGGAGGCGCCGGTGATCAGGGTGCCGCTGAGTGGCAAAGATACATTTCCGGCTTCTATCCTTTTGATGATTTCATCTTCATCGCCGGTATATTCGAGGTTCATCTTATTTTCGTAATCGAACGTTGCTTCGGTGTTGTAGTTAACCCGCATGTTCATCTTGGTTCCGATTTGCCCCATGACGTTCATCTGGATTTTTTCATCAAAGTCGAACGAAGGTACCTTGCGCAGGCGTTCGGGGATGGCCGGATTCTCCGTGGTGTTTACCTGATAGCCAAAGATGACTTCCACGTAACCCTGGGGTTGGATGTTCACCACGTTCCCTCCAAATATGCGGTTAAATGCTTCGCCGCCAATGGTTAACTGTGGCAGTAGTGATCCGCGCTGATCGAGCTCATGTTGCCGGCTTCGTTGCCTCCAGTAATCTTTGATGGATTTGTCAAAATCGTATCGCATGTAATCATTGAGCGACATAACCTGAGGCAACCGGTAGTTTAGGTTGCCGATTTTTTCGTAAAAAACATACTGCCCGGTAACCGGATCGTACTCAATTTCGAAGTTGATATTTTCCGGCTTATTCAGAAAAAGGCTGGTGGAGTCTTGTGAGGGTGTTCCGAAGGCGGGCTGATCTTTGAATGGAAATGGTAACGGCCCGGTGGCCTCGGTTCTTATGGTGTCCTGAAATTGAGTTAATGATAAGAATTGAAGCCTGGTATTGGCAACCGTTTCAATACCTGTAACTGCAAGCAGAATCATAAGCAGGCAGGTGATGTATGTTTTTTGATCGGTACGGGCGAATTCCATTCCAGTATTATAACCTTTTTAATGCTGTTTTTATGACATGCTCTACGGTCGCATTGGGATCGTCATTAATAATTTTCGATACCGCCTTGTCTGCCTCTTTCTTTGCGAATCCTAACATGACTAATGCAGATAACGCTTCATTCCGCAGAGTATTGTTTGCCGAAATTAAAATTTGATCGCTTTCCGGCATTTTTCCAAGCTTGTCTCTGAGGTCGACAATGATTCGTTGGGCTGTTTTGACCCCGATTCCCTTTACCGCTTTTAACAGGTCGGTATTTCCGGAGGTGATGGCTGCAACGATCTCATCGGGATTGAGCGATGACAGCATCATCAGTGCGGTACTTGCACCAACGCCGCTCACCGAAATCAGGCTGCGAAACAGGTCGCGCTCTCTGTGATCGAAAAAGCCGTATAAAATGTGGGCATCTTCTCTGATTGCCTGGTGAATGAGAAGCTCGGTCTCCTTCCTGCCGGTTAATTTGCTGTAGGTATTCAGAGAGATATGTATGATGTATCCGATTCCTGATACATCCATGACCACACTGGCCGGGTTCAGACTGAAGATGGTTCCCCGGATAAATTCATACATCGATTAATTTTTTAAAATGTTTGGTCCTCCTCGCTTTCAATATCAATGCTTTCGTCGTCCTGGTTGGCTTCAATGTCATATTTCTTCAGTGGATTGCGGGAGATATCTTCGTAAATCTTCCTGTTTTTATGAATATCTAATGCCATGTAGAGTGCCTGACGGAACGAATCGGGCGATGCTTTATCCTCTCCGGCAATGGCATACGCGGTGCCGTGGGCGGGAGAGGTGCGAACGATGGGTAGTCCGGCTGTATAGTTAACGCCCCGCTCAAAAGAGGCCAATTTGAAGGGAACGAGTCCCTGGTCGTGGTACATCGCCAGAATGGCATCAAACTTACGGTAATCCTCTCCGCCGAAAAATCCATCGGCAGGGTAAGGGCCTAAGGCAATAATACCCTCCTTCTTGGCTTCGTTGATCGCGGGAATGATGATATCTTTCTCTTCGCTGCCCAACAATCCGTTATCGCCGGCGTGCGGATTCAGACCAAATACAGCGATCCGGGGCCTTGGAATGGCAAAGTCCTGCTTCAACGATTTGGCTATAATTCGCAATTTTGACAAAATACGCTCTTTTGTGATGTATTCGGGAACCATTGCCAACGGAATATGGGTTGTTACAACGCCTACCTTCATCGTTTCACTGACCATCAGCATCACAAAGTCGGAGGTGTTAAACTGCTGGGACAGAAACTCTGTGTGGCCGGGAAAACGAAATTTGTCGCTCTGAATGTTGTCCTTGTTGATCGGGCCGGTTACCAATACGTCGATCTGTCCCTCCCTCAGGTCGGTTACTGCCCGGTCTAAGGCCAGGAGCGCTGCCTCCCCCGCCATAGGGGTCGATTTGCCTAACTCAACCCGGATGTTCTCGTCGACACAGTTCAGCACGTGAGCTTTATTGGGTGATGCCTCTTTGGGCGAACGAATGTGGTTTAGGCTGAGATTGTTTATATTGAGAGCCTTGCGATGATAGGCTGCCACTTTTGGCGATCCGTATAAGATGGGAATACACATCTCCATGATCCTGGGATCGAGCAGTGTTTTCATAATTACCTCATAGCCTATACCATTGATGTCGCCATGGGTAATGCCGACTTTTATCAGTTGTTCTGTCATCTTTTTTTCTGTCAGGTTAATATGTAATACCTTAAAAATGGATGACAAAGGTACGTTTTTAATTGAACTTTTTCAAGAGCCGACCGATGAAGGTTTAAATGGTGACTAAGATGCTCCTGATGCTTATGCCATTGATGAACGGCATTTCAGTTGTCCCTCTTACACCGTTTTTCAGGATCGAAATCGGGATGCCGGTTACTCCTGTGCCGATGATGATGAGGTACGATATTGCCGGCAGGCGGTAGTCGGGCAGAATGGCAATCGGAGCCCGGGGGCTCCCGACAGGGAAGGTGTCAGGATAGGCAGGATGAATGGATTGTGCAGGATGTGTTGCCGTTGTGTTCCTTACGTGAAATTGAAAAGTTTTATGTAATTTAGAGGTTGAATCACAATTAATCATTTTCGTATGGGGCAGAAAGTTGCTTTAGCTTTGGGTAGTGGAGGTGCGCGTGGTTTGGCACACATCGGTGTTATCCGGAAGCTGGAGGAGGAGGGGTTCTCCATTACATCGGTCAGCGGTTGTTCGATGGGATCGCTCGTAGCCGGATTTTATGCCATGGAACGGATGGATGATTTTGCGGAGTGGATCAGCTCTTTGAAAAAGAGGGATGTGTACAGCCTGATGGATATTGCTCTGAGCTCTAGTGGGTTGCTCAAGGGGGACCGGGTTTTTTCTAAGATGAAGGAGATCATACCCGATAAACGCATAGAGGAGATGTCGATTCCATATACGGCCGTAGCAACCGATATCGTGAACCGCCGGGAGGTGGTTTTCTCATCCGGAAGTTTCTACGATGCAGCCAGGGCTTCCATTGCCATACCTGCCATTATCACTCCCAAAACCGCCGGTGATAAGATCTATGTGGACGGAGGCCTGCTCAATCCGGTTCCTGTGAATCATGTGCAGCGGACCGATAACGATATCCTGGTGGTGGTTAATCTCTATGCAGACAAACCGGCCGATGGAGGGAAGGAGGCATCTCCGGAAGATCAGGAGAAAGAAAAGAAGCAGAAAAGGGCGGAGAAGCAGATAAAAGAAAACAGCAGCGAGCCGATGCTGCATATCAATAGCAGCATTGAGTATCTTCAGCAAAAAATTCATGAGTTGATACCAAAGGCAGATGCGCAGAATCAGGGGTATCTCCATCTGCTGCAACTGACCTCTTCCCTGATGCTTACCCGAATTTCCAATCTGTTGATGGAACTTAAACAGCCCGATATCGTGATCGATATCCCTGCCGACTCTGCAAAGACATTTGAATTTCACAAAGCCTCCCAACTGATCGCGGTGGGGGAGAATGCTGCCATCCGTTCGATTGAGGCCTACCGCCAAAAAGAGCGGTAGCCATCTTCCTGTTTCATCAGCCAACAGAGTCCTTTAACCCCTGGACGGATATCGTCGAGCCGGAGCAGCACCAGGATCTTCTCTATATAGGCCACAATGCCCCAGCCGATTGCCAGGTAGTAGAGCCACGGGTAAAAACCAAAGACAAATAGAACGAAGAAAAAGATCCCCTGGATGTATCCGGCCGTTACGGCGGAGTAGAGGTGAAGTCCGGGAATTTTTGCAAACCGGCAGAATGCAATAATATAGCTTAAGATGAAGATTCCGAAGAAGATGTACAGGATCCAGGCATGCGGTTTTATGACATCCCATTGAAAGCGAAAGATACCCAGCAGGGCCATGGCGTAGGTAGCCATATCGGCCAGATTATCTAAGGCTGCCCCAAACTTCGTCTGCAGGTTGAAAAGGCGTGCTATATTCCCATCTAAGATGTCACTGATCAGGCTGATGCAGAGCAGGATGACGAACCATTTTTCATGGCCTGTGAGCGCGAGGTAAAGGATAACGGGAAACACGATCAGCCGGTAAAAGCTCAGTATGTTGGGCAGGTTCAGGATGTTTTCTCCTTTTACGATGATCTTCATCTAATTAAATTTTCAGTTCATATACATCTTTTCAACAAATACTTTTGCCGGTTTCATCTCGTTTTCCCGGCCCGATGGAACTCGCATAAGATTTAATTTGCCTCACTCCATCGTTTATTTTATTAGTGTTCGACAGAATATGCAAGCGTATTTCGTATAATTTGTGGCAAAATCCTGTCATGGGTGTTTCATCTGTTTATTTTTTTACCGCAAAGACGCAAAGGCACAAAGGAAAAGTTATAATAATCATTCTCATTTGTGTCAAAGTTCTTTATCATGGGTGTTTCATTTTAAATGTTATTTGAATAAAGGTGTCCGCTTTTTCTTCATAGGATCGTTAGGGTCATCTTGCCCGAAATCCAGCTCCACTTACATAAAAATCAGCAACATGAACACGACACTCAGGGGGATGAAGAGGTTATCGAGGCCTTTGCTGCAGATCAGCTCGGTGATCGTACTTACGACAGCAATGCCCAGAGCCAGCCAGAAGGTTTTCAGGTCGAAGCACTTTTGATCGTAATAGAGGGCAATCACACTGATTACAAATGCGGATGCCAGGAACGAACCGCTTCCCAGCCAGGTTTTGTGTGTATTGAAGCCAAATAGTTTAATTTGGTGATTGTAGTTTTTCAGGTTGATGCCCAGGATCCCGGCCATAGGATCGCTGATGCCCAGGATCAGAATGGGGAGTATGAACAGGAATTTATTGCTGAGGAGATCGGAGATCAGAAAGGTGCTATAGATCGCCACCGGAAGGAGGTAAGATCCCGCGGACACCCGATCGATATCGTGGATTGAATTGAGGCGTGTTCCTTTTTTGCTGATGAGCAGCAGCAGGAAGAAGGCCATTGCCAGGAAGAGAATATACCAGTGGCTGTTGAAAAGGAAGGGAAAGGTCACGGTGGAGAGGGTTGCCGTGAAATGGGCAAACTTTCGGGTGATCTCTCCTTTTAGTCCCAATCGTCGATAAACCAGTTCGTTAAATATCAAAAGCAAAAAGATCGCAACGAGGAAGATAAAGGTGAGTGTCAATTGATTGGTCATAGGAATCGTTTTTATTGATGAGCTGTCTTACAGGTTATTAAGCAGTTGCCATAAGGTGATCCAGGCCCCTCCGGCGATCAGACTGTCGAATCGGTCGAGGAATCCCCCATGACCGGGGATCAGCCGGCTGAAGTTTTTCACATGATAAGCCCTTTTGAACAGCGAGCTGAGCATGTCTCCCAGAAAGGCAGCCCCGATAATTCCGGCGGCCGAGGTGAGGGATAGGGCAGAGGATGTTTCGGTAAGGGATTTTAGGAGGATGGAGCTGCCCAGGGCGATCAATCCGCCGCCTGCCAATCCGCCTATGGTTTTGTGAGGGCTGATGCGGGGAAACAGAAGTCGTTTTCCCCAGAGCTGTCCCGTGATCTGACTGAAGCTGTCGAAGATGGAGAGGATCAAAAAGGTAAAGAGGATCAAGCCTTTCTCCCTGCCACTGAAGAGAAGGAATCCATAGGCCATGGCACCATAAACAAGTACCGACCGCAGGAAGAGTCCTTTCAGCAGAAAACCGCTGTTCTTATGGATGTTTACCAGTTCGTAGAAGCCTCCCAGAACGATCACTGTGGCCACGATCCGGAACAGAAGTCCGTCGATGATTATGGAGAAGAAGAGCGTATGGATGATCAGCAGGTAAGTGAGGTATTTGATCCGGTTATGCCGTGCTTCGGCTGCTGTTCTTTTTTTGTTGATGAAGAAAAATGCCACAGCTCCCAGCAGAAAAAAAACCGCGATGACAACATAGATTTTCCAGTACATAGCTATATAGTATCGACTGCGCCTATTGGCTGCAGATAATTAATATTCCCAGGGCAATCATGACAGCGGCATACCAGTCTCTTGCCGGCGTCTCCAGGCGGCGGGTGCTGAAGCGTGCCAGCAGCCGGGGGCCTATGATGGCACCAATGATTGAGCCGGCAGCCAGAAAGGTGACCAGCGTCAGGTCGATCTCTCCCAGCAGCAGGTGGGCACTCATCGCTGAAAAGGTATTGATGAGCACGATCAGCAGGGAGGTGCCGATGACCAGCTTGATGGGCAGGCGCATAGCCAGCAGTCCGGCCAGCACCGGTGCGGCCCCGCTGGTGCCGAACGTTCCGGTGACGATACCGGCGATGAACCCGTAGGCTGAACCGCGGGTGATCTGTTTACCGCGGCTGTATGCCGGCAACGGTTCACCGCGACGCTCGTTGATCTTTCTCTTTCGATTATGCAGAATGATCGGAATGGCAATGAGGACCGAGTAGATGCCAAAAGCGGTCTTGAGCGTGCCGGTGTTCAGGACGCGGGTGCTGAAGGTGCCGGCTATGGCTCCTGTGATGCCTGCCAGAGCGAAGATCGCCGCCATCCGAAGATCCATGTGACCCAGGTGGTAGTGGCCCCACGATCCGATGAGGCAGATAGGCAGCGTGGCTGCCAGGGCCGTAGCCACGGCGATCTGCATGGGGATATGGAAGAGCAGAAGCAGCACCGGCAGAAAGAAGAACCCCCCGCCACTGCCTGTCAGTGAGGCTGCCATCCCAACGATGAGGCCTGCCAGCGGCAACCAGAGGTAACTGCTTTGAAACGATGAGTAGTAGATCGCTGCAATCATCACTTTCAAAATTTGGTTTATCCCGCCACCAAGCCGAAGGTGACGGATCCTTAAATATAGGAAAAATTATCGGTACTACGGATTCAGCTCGTTGCTGTCTTCTTTTATGTTGTTAATTTTTAATAATTTAAATAGTTCAACGATGATGATGGGAATGAGTGACATTAACAGGATAATGGTCCAGTGTTCCCGGTCCATTGCCGTCAGGCTGAAGGCTTTTGTCATGCCCGGGATCAGCAGTACCATCAGGGCCAGTCCTGCCGATACAAAGATGGCCCCGATGAGGGGTTTGTTTTTCAGCGGATTGGTGGTGAAGGATGATCGGGTAGCAGAGTGCAGGTTGCGTACATGCACCAGTTGGGCGAAGATCAGCGAGGCAAAAGCCATGGTACGGCCCAACACCTCTCCGCCATCGCGCAGTCCGATGATGTAAGCCACCAGCGGTATGGAGCCGATCATCAATCCCTGGTACATAACCCTCCAGATCATCCCTTTGGTCATAAATCCCTGTCTGGAGTCGCGGGGTTTCCGTTTCATGATCTCTTTTTCGGGCGGATCGACGGCCAATGCCAGTGCCGGGAGGGAGTCGGTCACCAGGTTGACCCACAGGATGTGGATCGGCAGCAGGGGGGTACCGATGTTTGCGATGGAGGCAACGAGTATCAGAAAGATCTCACCCACGTTGGTCGATAGCAGAAACTGGATTGCCTTGAGGATGTTGTCATAAATACGGCGTCCCTCCTCTACGGCCGATACGATGGTAGCGAAGTTATCGTCGGTGAGCACCATATCGGAAGCTCCTTTGGCAACATCGGTGCCAACGATGCCCATGGCCGCGCCAATATCGGCCTGTTTGAGTGCCGGAGCATCGTTCACGCCATCGCCGGTCATGGCCACCACATCGCCCCGCTTTTGCCAGGCTTTTACAATGCGCACCTTATGCTCGGGAGCTACGCGGGCATATACCGAATATTTATGGACACTCTGCTCGAAATCATCCTGCGCAATCTTTTCCAGTTCACTGCCGGTGATAGCTTCATCGCCCGGATTAAATATTCCAATCTGGCGGGCGATGGCCATAGCGGTTATTTTGTGATCGCCGGTAATCATCACCGGTTTGATTCCTGCGGTACGGCAGCGTGAAACGGCTTTTGTTGCTTCCGGGCGTGCCGGGTCGATCATCCCCAGGAATCCAGTAAAAACGAGGTTTCGCTCCAGGGCAGAGACGGTTACTTCAGCGGGCATCTGTGAAAAATCTCCGTAAGCAATGGCCAGCACACGCAAGGCATTTCGGGCCATTGCTTCGTTGGCTTCTCTGATCTGTTCCTTGTCGATGGGCGTTAGAGGCAGAACATCTCCCTGAACGGCGATTCTGTCGCAAACCTCCAGCACCTCATCAAGTCCGCCTTTCATGTGCAAGCGAACCCCGCCTCCGGGAAGGGTGTTCAATGTTGACATCCGTTTACGCTCCGAGTCGAAGGGGATTTCGGCGATGCGGGGAGATCTCTTTTCCAGCTCTTTTCTGCTTAATCCAAAATAGAGGCCGGCATCTAACAATGCTGTTTCGGTCGGATCGCCTGTAAATTCATACTTTCCATCGCTGTTCTTTTCTGCCTGCGCGTCGTTGCATAAAACAGCGGCCGACAGCAGGATCTCCTCCTCGCTGTTCAACTCCACAGCCGGTGCTGAGCGGTCGATCTTGCTGCGTTGCCGGTTTACCCAGCCCTCCACAACGGTCATGCGGTTCTGTGTCAGCGTGCCTGTCTTGTCGGAGCAGATCACCGTGGCGCTGCCCAAGGTCTCCACCGAAGGGAGATTCCGGATGATGGCATTTTTCTTGACCATCCGCTGCACGCCAATGGCCAGCACGACGGTGGAGACAGCCGGCAGTCCCTCCGGAATGGCAGCAACGGCAAGACTTACGGCGGTCATGAACATGGTGAGAATGGCGTTGCCATAGAGAATGCCAACAACAAATATAAGTCCGCAGATGGCTAAGGCTGCGATGCCTAAAATCTTTCCCAATT
>CAZILU010000075.1:13312-15478 GCA_964540165.1 uncultured Mariniphaga sp. | reverse complement strand
ATCCTGCCAGGTACTGAATGCCTCCGTGTTCCATTTGTCACGAACATCATAGTTCGTTGTTTGCGCCATAATTCGTCCGGGTAGAGCGGTTCGTTGCCTCCCCGCTCCCCCACAGACCCGGACGAGCGGCTTTCCCGCATCCGGTTCCTCGGTAGTTAGTTTCGCTAAGTTCACACATAAGATTTTAATATTTTAGGTTTCATTACCGGACACCACGTGTCAATGAGCAATACAAAAGTTTCCCAAGTCCACTTCTTTTTGCCTCCTCTGCGTCTAATCCATTTATATAATGCACGTTTTACTTCTTCATAGTACAGCGTTATTCCTCTGTAATTGAAAGTAATCCCGTAGTATAAATAGTGTCCTCGCAGTTTCATGTTAATCGCGGCAATTAGTTTCCCGAGTTTCTTGTGTCGATTCTCCTTTATAAATTCATCTATCCTTGTGATAGCTCCTGTCAGTTTCTTGCTGCTTGTTTTACGCTTAAGTACTATATTCCCTTTACGACTTGCTCCAAGATAGTGTGTGAATCCCAGAAAATCAAAACTCCTCTCTGATTCATCCCTTTTGCTGTTCGCCTTTAAATCCCCACCTCACGGATTTTGCACGGCGCAATCATGGTCGTTTCATTTTTAAATTCCTGTTTGACACGTTTTTTTGTTGAATTTTATTAACAATTTCACAAAGCTTATACGTCTGGCATATAGACTAATAGGCAAATGCATTAAAGATTTTTTAACAATTGTTGAAAAATCGGTTTTAGCGATCTGAAACGATCTTTTTTATGCAGGTTATTTCGGAACAAGCTGAAGGACTTTAATTTTATCGGGATTGTCCGGTAAGTATTCTGCTTTTTACAAGCAATCGATAGAAAAGTGATGGTATAAACCCTTTGGATTTGTAAAAAAAAAATAAGAACTTTCCGATGCACTTATTGTTAAAAAGCTTGTTTTAAACGGTCATTAAACAGGTATTTAAATTGAAATAATGAAAATGATCATTGACAATTTCTATTAATTCAAATTTAATTTTTATGAAACGAGCATGACGATTTAAGACACAATCGAGAAAAATTAAACTTTATGCGAGTTCAATTGGACCAGGAGAATAAAATGAAGCCGGAGGAGCCATTTTATAGAGATGAGATACATGAACTGAAAATTTAATGAAACAAACAATTTTAATGAGAAGATGCGAGATAAACGGAATGAAATTTTGAAAATCCTGCAATCCTGATTAATGTATATTTAAACAAAGTTTAATCGATGCCAGTCAAAACTGCGCTGAGATTATTCTATTTTTGTACCAATTTTAAATTAATTAATATGAGAGTATTTACATTCGCTTTTGCAATCAGCTTAGTAATTTTTACTGGTCTCCTGGGTTATGCCCAGGTTACCACCTCAGGCATGAACGGGTTAATCACCAGTGAACAGGGAGAGAGGCTTCCGGGAGCCACGGTTTTGGCAATTCACCAACCATCGGGGACCCAATACGGTACCATTACCAACACCGAAGGTCGTTTCAACCTGCAGGGGATGCGCCCCGGTGGTCCGTATCTGGTGGATATCTCCTTTGTGGGATATTCGAAGAAGAGCTATGCCAATATCACCCTTTACCTGGGTGAGTCATTTGTACTCGATGCTGCTTTAACAGAGAGCGCGGTAGATTTGGGAGAGGTGATGGTCGTTGGGACGAAGGCCTCTGCCTTTCAGACCGACAAAACAGGAGCCACCACCAACATCTCCAACGAGCAGATGAATTACATGCCCACCATCAACCGGAGCATGACCGACATTGCCCGTTTCTCGCCCTATGCCAACGGGATGAGCTTTGCCGGGGGCGATGGCCGGTCCTCCAACTTCACGGTTGACGGCGCCAATCTGAACAACAACTTCGGGCTGGGCTCAAATCTGCCCGGCGGCGGTAATCCGATTTCCATTGACGCCATTCAGGAAGTACAGGTGGTTATTGCCCCATTCGATGTGCGCCAGACCAACTTCATCGGAGGTGGCATCAATGCCATCACCAAGTCGGGAAATAACAGCTTCAAAGGATCGGCTTACTCTTACTACCGGAATCAGGAAATGCGGGGAAATAAGATCGGCAGCAAGGATTTCGGCGACCGTGCCGAAGAGTCGCGCACCATCTACGGTGCCACCCTGG
>CAZILU010000075.1:0-13302 GCA_964540165.1 uncultured Mariniphaga sp. | reverse complement strand
TAAAAAATAAACTCTTCTTCTTTGGAAACTTCGAATATGAGAAACGGCCCGAGCAGGTAGTCACCTGGCGCCCTTCAACCGATGGCAACAGCGATGGACAGACCATCTCCCGCGTAACGGAGAGCGATCTGCAGCAGGTTTCCGATTTTCTGCAGTCGGAATATGGTTATTCAACCGGGTCATTCACCGACTTTCCAGCCGATCAGAGCAACCTGAAATTTCTGGGACGTATCGACTGGAATATCAACGATGCCAACAGACTGAGCCTTCGGTATAATCACACCAAAAACATGGCATGGAACCCGCCAAACGGCAACTCTACCGATGGCAGTTACCGCGATCGCAACAAAGACCGGGTATCCCAGTACTCCATGTCGTTCGCGAACTCCATGTACTCAATGGATAACATTGTGAACTCCGCCACAGCCGAGTTACACAGCCGGATCAGCGACCAGACGTCGAACCAGATCCTGGCAACCTATTCCGACATCCGCGACATGCGTGGATCCCCCTCCTCTGCCTTCCCTTTCATCGACATCATGAGCGGCGACATCGCCACCGGTGCAGAGGCTCTCAATCCATACATCTCTGCCGGTTATGAGCTCTTCACATTCAACAACGGAGTAAAAAACAGGGTAGCGACCATTACCGACAACTTTACCTACAACCTTGATGCACACAAGATAACCGCCGGTATCAGCTATGAGTACCAGGTAGCCAGCAACGACTATATGCGTAATGCCTACGGATACTATCGCTATCAAAGCCTCAGCGACTTCCTGTCCGGTGCCGCACCGGTCGACTTCGCCCTTACTTATGGGGCCAATGGTGTAAAAACACCCACCAACGAAGTGGCATTCCACCAGCTGGGAGCCTACGCTCAGGATGAGTGGTCGCCCGGCCGGAACCTGAAGGTTACCCTTGGTTTGCGTGCCGACAATATCACGTTCTACAATGAGATCATGCGTAATAACGCCATCTATGAACTCGACTTCAACGGACGCCGCATCGATACCGGCCAGTGGCCTTCCTCCAAAATCAATCTCTCTCCGCGACTGGGAGTAGCTTGGGATGTTGCCGGTGATAAATCGTTGATCGTACGCGGTGGAACCGGCATCTTTACCGGCCGGCTGCCCCTCGTATTCTTCACCAACATGCCGTCGAATGCCGGAATGAACCAACTGTTGATGAAGGTTCAGACCGTATTCAACGCCGACGGAACCGTGAAAAGCCGCGATCCCCGTCTCGACCTGCTGACCGGTGGGATGATCACCGATGTGGATGATATGATCGAACGGCTGGGCTTCCAAACCGTGGTGACACCCGAAGATGGCAGTCTGCCCAGCTCTGTAGCCGGCGTAGATCCCGACTTCAGAATGCCCCAGGTATGGAAATCCTCTGCCGCTGTCGACTATAAGCTGCCGGTTTCGTTCCCGATGACCGTTACCGCTGAAGGTATCTTTACCAAAAATATCAATGCGGTAATGCAGGAGAACTACCTGGTAAGAAATCCCGATGAGACCTGGACAAAATTTGCCGGTCCCGACAACCGCTATATATATCCTGCCAACTACCTCTACTACACCACGCTGCGAGATGCCTGCGTACTCACCAACACCAACGAAGGCTATGGCTATACCGCCAACTTCACCATTACCGCCGAACCGGTGCGCAATCTCGATATCATGGCTGCATACACCCACACCGAAATGAAAGAGGTGTCGGGAATGCCGGGAAGCTATGCCAACTCGGCATGGACCGGCGTGGTATCGGTTAACGGGCCCAATACGGCCGAAGCACAGCGCTCGCAGTATGTGATCCCTAACAAGGTGATCTCCTCTCTCTCCTACCGGATCCCCTACCTGAGCAACGTGATGACCTCAACCATCGGCATATTTTACTCGGGTTACTCCCCCTACGGAAACTCATTCACTTATTCAAACGACATGAATGGTGACGGGGTAACGGCCGACCTGATCTATATCCCGAAAGAGCGCGGCGAAATCCGCTTTGTTTCGACAGCCGATGAAGATGCTTTCTTCGCCTTTATGGAGCAGGACAAATACCTGAAAAAAAACAAGGGGAAATACGCTGAAGCGAATGCAGCCCGCGCCCCCTGGGTAAACAAACTCGATCTCCGTTTTCTTCAGGATTTCTCCGTGAAAGTGGGCAGCACTACCAATACCCTGCAACTGAGCGTTGACATCCTGAACTTCGGCAATATGCTGAACTCCGAATGGGGTGTTAACCAGAACATGGCATCGAGCAACTACGGAGCCATTCTGAAATATGAAAACAGGGATGCCGGCAATGTACCGGGCTTCTCTATGGTGAAGATCAAAGATTCCGAAGGGGCCATGGTTTATCCGACCAAATCCTACACCACCTACCTGGACTACGACCAGTGCTGGCAGTTGCAGATTGGCCTTCGCTACTTCTTTTAAAAAGCACAATTACTTATCATAAAAGAGGCTGTTCGTCGACCGACGGGCAGCCTCTTTTATGATAAAAAGCAGGTTTTAACCAAAAAAAGATGAAAAAGGAGCTCGTTTCTGGCGTCCAATAGTTTAAATAGGCTAATTTTGCACCTCGATTTTAAAATGGAATAGACATGACAGATAAAAACCAGAAGCTTTTCACGGAGTTTGAACCGGTTTCGACCGAGGCGTGGGAGGCGACTATCAATGCCGATTTAAAAGGCAAAGATTATGAACGGGCGCTGGTATGGAAGACCTGCGAAGGCATCCGCGTCCGTCCCTATTACCGCCGGGAGGACATCGAAAATACCGGCTCTCTTCAGGCACTTCCGGGAGAGTTCCCATTCGTTCGTGGCAACAAAAAATGCGATAACGACTGGTACATCCGGCAGGATATCGTTGTAAAAGATTTAGCCGGTGCCAACAAAAAAGCATTAGAGATCTTAGGGAAAGGGGTCACCTCCCTGGGATTCTGCTTCGACAGCTGCTCACAGATCACCAAAGCCGACCTTGCCGTTTTGCTGAAAGGGATCTGCCTCGATGCCATTGAGGTCAACTTCGCCTGTCACTGCGAGAGCTGCAGCGGCACCCTGGCATTTGCCGAATATGTAGCTGATACCGAATTGGATGCTGCCACCGTTACCGGATCGGCCGGAAACGATCCGCTAGGCTCCTGGGTACTGAAGGGGAAGATGAACCCCGGGGCATTCGCGGAGCTGAAAAAAGCGGTTGAACAGGCAGAAAACCTCCCCAACTTCAGGGTTATCACGGTTCACGGCACCCACTATGCCAACAGCGGTGCCTCCATCGTTCAGGAGCTGGCCTTCGCCTTCGCTCAGGGAGTCGAATACCTCACCCGTCTCACCGATGCGGGATTGAGCGTTGATCAGGCCGCCGGCAATCTGAAGTTCAACTTCGGCATTGGCAACAACTACTTCATGGAGATTGCCAGGCTGCGGGCGGCCCGACTGCTATGGGCTCACATCGTCAAAGCCTATAATCCGAAAAGTGACCGTTCGGCTCAACTGATCGCTCACAGTGAAACCAACCGCTACAATAAAACGGTATACGACCCTTATGTGAATATGCTGCGTACCCAGACTGAAGCCATGTCGGCGGCATTGGGCGGAGCCAATTCCATTACCGTTCTCCCCTTCAACGCCATTTTCGGCAACAACAGCGACTTCTCGGAGCGGATAGCCCGCAACCAGCAGATCCTGTTGAAAGAGGAGGCTCACTTAGACAAGATCGCCGATCCGGGGGCCGGGTCCTACTATATTGAAAGCCTCACGGCCTCATTGGCCGATCATGCCTGGAAGCTCTTCCTCGAAGTGGAAGCGGCGGGCGGATTCGTGCAAGCCTTCAGAAATGGCCTAATCCAGGGTCAGATCAAAGCCACGGCTGCACAGCGTGATACCAACGCAGCACTCCGTCGCGAAAGCCTGCTGGGTGTAAACCAATTCCCCAACTTCTCGGAAATGGTCAAAGAGGAGCTGCCGGCGTGGGTGTTCCGGGCATCGGACTGTACCGCAGCAGATGCTGAGGTGGAGACACTGAAACCATACCGGCTGGCACAGCCGTTTGAGGCACTTCGCTATGCTACCGATCGCTATGCAGCGAAAAACAGACGCCCGGTGGCTTTCATGCTCACCATCGGCAACCTGGCCATGCGCAAGGCACGGGCGCAGTTTAGTTGTAACTTCTTTGCCGTAGCCGGATTCGAGGTGATCGACAACAACGGCTTCACCACAGCCCGCGAAGGGGTAGAGGCTGCGAAAGCAAAAAATGCCGACATCGTTGTGCTCTGCAGTGCCGACGAGGCCTATCCCGAAGTGGCTCCCGAAGTGGCAACCCTTCTCGACCAGGAGATCCTGGTGATAGCCGGACTGCCCGAAAGCAAACCGGAACTTGAGGCCAAAGGCATCACCCGTTTCATCCACATAAAAAGCAATATTTTGGAGGAGCTGAAAGCCTATCAGCAACAATTAGGAATATAATATTGAGCATATGAAACCGAATTTTAAAGATATAGATATTAAAAGCACCGCTTTACAGCCCGATGTTGCGAAGCAGAGTGCCGAAAATAAGATTGAGAAAAGCTGGATCACGCCCGAGCAGATCCCGGTAAAACCGGTCTATACCCGCGAAGATCTGGAGGGGATGGAGCATCTGGACTATGCCGCCGGCTTGCCGCCATACCTGCGCGGACCTTACTCTACGATGTATGTGATGCGCCCGTGGACCATACGTCAGTATGCAGGGTTCTCCACCGCCGAAGAGTCGAATGCCTTCTATCGGCGCAACCTGGCTGCCGGGCAAAAGGGACTGTCGGTAGCATTTGACCTGGCCACACACCGCGGTTACGACTCCGATCACCCGCGCGTGTTGGGCGACGTTGGAAAGGCCGGCGTGGCCATAGACTCCATCCTCGATATGAAAATCCTGTTCGACCAGATCCCCTTAGATAAAATGTCTGTTTCGATGACTATGAACGGGGCGGTACTGCCCATCATGGCCTTCTACATCGTTACCGGCCTGGAACAGGGAGCCACCCTCGAACAGCTCTCGGGTACCATTCAGAACGACATCCTGAAGGAGTTTATGGTGCGCAACACTTACATTTACCCGCCGGAGTTCTCGATGAAGATCATCGCCGACATCTTTGAGTTCACCTCAAGGCACATGCCGAAGTTCAACTCGATCTCCATTTCGGGATACCACATGCAGGAGGCGGGAGCCACCGCCGATATTGAGATGGCCTATACACTGGCCGACGGACTGGACTACCTCCGCACCGGGATAAAAGCCGGACTGGAGATCGATGCGTTTGCGCCGAGGCTTTCGTTCTTCTGGGCTATCGGCATGAACCACTTCATGGAGATCGCCAAGATGCGGGCTGCCCGCATGCTGTGGGCGAAGATCGTGAAGGAGTTCCACCCGAAAAATGCCAAATCAATGGCCCTGCGCACCCACTCGCAGACCTCGGGATGGTCGCTCACCGAGCAGGATCCCTTCAACAACGTGGGACGTACCGCCATTGAGGCGATGGCTGCCGCGCTGGGACACACCCAGAGCCTCCACACCAATGCCCTCGATGAGGCGATCGCCCTGCCAACCGACTTCTCGGCGCGCATCGCCCGCAACACCCAGCTGCACCTGCAGATGGAGACGGAGATCTGCCGTTCGCTGGATCCGTGGGCCGGTTCCTATTACGTGGAAGCCCTCACCCACGAGCTGGCGCAGAAAGGATGGGCACTGATCCAGGAGGTGGAGAAACTGGGCGGAATGGCCAAAGCCATTGAAACCGGCGTACCGAAAATGCGTATAGAAGAGGCAGCGGCCAGAGCGCAAGGAAAGATTGACAGCGGAACACAGACGATCGTTGGCATCAATAAATACCGGCTCGAGAAAGAGGATCCGATCGATATCCTCGACATCGACAACACCGCCGTCAGGCTGTCGCAAATTGAACGTCTGAAAAAGCTGCGGGCCGAACGCAATGAAGCCGAGGTGCAGGCAGCCCTGGCGGCCATCACCAGAGCCGCAGAGTCCGGCCAGGGAAACCTGCTGGAACTGGCGATCGATGCAGCAAAGAAAAGGGCATCGCTGGGAGAGATCTCCGATGCCTGTGAAAAAGTGGCAGGCAGATATAAAGCAGTAATCAGAACCATAGAAGGCGTGTATAAATCGGAAGCAAAAGGAAAATCAGATTTTCAGGAAGCACAGGCACTGGCACAGCAGTTTGCTGAAATGCAGGGCCGCCAGCCACGGATTATGGTGGCAAAAATGGGTCAGGACGGCCACGACCGTGGCGCTAAAGTGGTAGCAACCGGATATGCCGACTTAGGATTCGACGTCGATGTAGGACCCCTGTTCCAAACCCCCGAAGAGGCTGCCAAACAGGCCGTAGAGAACGATGTTCATGTGCTGGGCGTCTCCTCACTGGCAGCGGGCCATAAAACCCTGGTGCCGGCCGTGATCGAAGAGCTGAAAAAGCTGGGCCGCGATGACATCATGGTGATCGTAGGCGGTGTGATCCCGTCGCAGGACTACCAGTACCTCTACGATGCCGGCGCTGTAGCCATCTTTGGCCCCGGAACCAGCGTCGCCGCTGCCGGGAAGAAAATCCTCGAAATTCTGATCGAAGCTTACAAAGAGGAGTAAAAACAGAAGAGGCTGCCGGTTGGCAGCCTCTTCTGTTTTTTAAGGAAGAAACTCACGCATCACCTCACCCCAAATATCGTATCCGGCTTTATTCAAATGAAGATTGTCTTCAATGAACAGATCGGGACGAACCTTACCGTCTTCCCCCATCATAGCACTCCATACATCGGCATAATCAAACTGCTTCCGGCAACGGGTATATCGTTTAATCCGGCGATTGAGATCCATATACTGCTCGTTGAACTCCGCCCTCCGAACACTCGGTTTTGCCGAAATGAAAATCACTTTTGTGTCGGGAAGATCTCTTTTAATCCACTTCGCCAATGTTTTGGCCTCTTTGAAAACCGCTTTCGGATCCTTTTTGCTATAAATGTCGTTATCCCCTTCATAGATAAAGAGAATCTCCGGCTGTGGCTTCACGATCACCTGCTCATAGAAGTGAAGCATGTCGCTGAAATGGCTGCCGCCAAATCCATTGTTGATCACATTGTAATCCGGAAAATAGCCGGGCACATCGTACCAACGGAGCACACTGGAACTTCCGGCAAATACAACCAGCTTTTTAGCCGGATCAAAATCATAAACTGCCTCTGTCAACTCCTTGATTTTCTTGTCAAAACGAGCCGGATCCTGTCCGTTGGACTGAAAAACGGCCAAAAGAAAAATAAGAGCCAATGCCCAAAAAGGTAATTGATTTTTTCTCATCATAATAAATTTAATCGATTTATAATTATCTGTATTATCAAATTCTTTGTGTTTCAGTTGACATAATAAAAGCGTCTCCTGCCTGAGCACTCCCGCTAAGGCGCATCGAGATGAAATGATC
This sequence comes from uncultured Mariniphaga sp., assembly GCA_964540165.1. Taxonomy (GTDB): domain Bacteria; phylum Bacteroidota; class Bacteroidia; order Bacteroidales; family Prolixibacteraceae; genus Mariniphaga. The sequence continues at coordinate 5,835 of CAZILU010000075.1, read as the reverse complement.
AGGCGTACTTTCTTCCGACAAAATAAAGAGAAATTTTTCATAATTCCTATTTCCACCACCCTATTTCTCATCATCCCCGGCGACCATCCGGCTGTCGCTTTACTCCGTCCGCCATCTCTATCCACACACCGGCCCGGAGCCATGCCACAAACCAAAAGTGTCTGATATGACCCGAATTGCATTTTATGCGAGTTCCATCTCATACCATTAAAAACTTTCAATGTTAAGCAGATGAACCTCCACGACTGTTGACGAAGGCCGCTGCCTGAAATACTTACTGTAACCGATGCTTTATCAAAACGTTAAACCGGATTTTGGCTTCGCCTGAATCGAAATGAATCAACGATTTTAATTTATCTTTGTCTCCGCTTGAAACATATATCGATTTATTTGTTTATCTATTTAAAAGGAAATTAATTCATATTCAAAAATGAAAGTAACAGTAGTAGGAGCCGGAAATGTAGGGGCTACATGCGCCCATGTATTAGCCGAAAAGAACATTGTGAAAGAGATTGTCCTTGTAGACATCAAAGAGGGAATTTCGGAAGGAAAAGCCCTTGACTTATGGCAAACCGCCCCTGTTGATCAGTACAATACGCGCCTGATCGGAGTGACCAACGACTATTCAAGGACTGCCGGATCGGAAGTAGTTGTCATCACTTCGGGTGTTCCCCGGAAACCGGGCATGAGCCGCGATGACCTGATTTCGATCAATGCCGGCATTGTAAAAAGTGTTACTGAGAATGTGGTTAAATACTCTCCCAATGCCAAAATCATCATCGTTTCAAATCCGTTAGATGTCATGACCTACGCTGCTTACATCACCGCAAAGAAGCCCAAAAATGAAGTGATGGGAATGGCCGGCATTCTGGACACAGCCCGTTACCGTGCTTTCCTTGCCGAAGCGCTGGACGTATCTCCGTTGGATATCCAGGCGTTGCTGATGGGTGGCCATGGCGATACAATGGTGCCGCTTCCTCGCTTCACCACCATTGCCGGTATGCCGGTGACCGAGTTCATCGACGAAGCGAAACTGGATGCCATTATCGACCGCACAAAAAAGGGTGGCGGCGAGTTGGTACAACTGATGGGAACCTCAGCCTGGTATGCGCCCGGGGCGGCCGCTGCCCAAATGGTCGAGGCAATCGTGATGGATCAGAAACGGATTTTTCCTTGCTGTGTGAAACTGGAAGGTGAATACGGATTGAAAGATATTTTTGTGGGCGTGCCGGTTAAGCTGGGCAAAAACGGCGTGGAACAGGTCATTGAAGTATCGCTGAACAAAGATGAAACGCAACTGCTGCACGACTCGGCCGCTGCCGTAAAGAACGTTATGGATGTGCTCGACGGAATGGATATTCTGTAGACACCGGACGACTGCCATCAGCAAAGGATTCATGGGAAGTTCTTATCTTTAACCCAAATGATCTGTCCGGTAAAACGAGCAGAACAAAAATTTTTGCCGGTTCCATCTTCTACCATTGGAAACAAGCAATTTTAACGCGATGAGAATAAAGATCCCGATACAAATAATAGAACTGGAGGACAACAATTATCATATGGTTGTCCTCTCTGTTTTTAATGACCAGAGCACCGGCTACTGGCTGATCGACACCGGAGCCTCCAAAACCGTTTTCGACAGCAACCGGGCCGAACGGTACCACCTCACCGGTGAATCGGCCGACCAGGTGCACACCGCCGGCATCAGCGACAATCCCCTGAAAACCGCCATCGCACATCTGCACGGATTTTCAATCGGCAAACTGAAGATCGATGATCTGCGCGTCGCCCTCCTCGACCTTTCGCACATCAACCAGCTATACTCCGGCAGTGCCGGCATCACCATCTGTGGCATGCTGGGCGGTGACTTCCTGATGCACTACCAGGCAAGAATCGACTACCGGAAAAAAGTACTGGAACTGATTAAACCGTAAACGATTCGCTGTTTGAAACGATCTGCTCTTTAACCCATTGAACATAGCGCATCTTTTTGAAATCGAACCAGCGCTGTCGATACCTGTCGGAGTTATCAATTTGCCATTTAAAATTCTTAAACGGCTTTGAACCATTCAAAGCCTGAATCAATCGGTCCTGTAACCATTCATCGTCGATGCTTTCAGCAAAATCAGCCATGATCCGGAAAGATTCACGAGAATCAATTCCGTCAAATTCAAAATAGTCATCCCAGTTGGCATCAATCTCTTCGGAATCCTCCGCCCATGGCTGCATATCAGCTCCATACCAGCTTTTCAAATCGGGCAACTCTTTGATGTCACCGGTTTTGATGTTATAAAAACACCTCATGCCAAAATCCAGACTATCAGCGATTTCTTCAATCTGTTTTTCCGTCGGTTTCATGTAGATGGTTTAAAATTCTTTTAATTTTAGCTGTAAATACTTATTCCTTCTATACGTCAGAAAAAAAAGTATATAGACAGTCGAAGGAATTGTGATTATTGAAACTAAAACATACAAATTAAAATCAAAATAATGATCAAATATAAATCCCAGAATAGCCGCTATTAACACCAAAGGCATTAACCAGCTGCCATTTTTAAAACTCTTTAGCTCAACTTTTTTGATTTCTCCATCTTCAAGAGAAAAATTCAGATTTTCGCTCCCACACCAGTCGATTTTTGCTCTTAGGCTATGGGTTCCGGGTTCCAACTTGAATTCTTTGGTTTCACCATCATTAATGGTTCCAATCTTTTTACCATTCAGATAAAGTCCGATTGCCCGCATCTTATTAACCCACTCAGAAGATCTTCTTACAATCAGTTTACTCATATGATCATTTTTTAAAGTTACAACGTATATACCTTGCACACCAAACGTAACAACGAACGTCAATAGTTAGTGAAGGTTATTTCCATAGGCACTTTTTAAAAACCTTTCGATATTTTTACGTTATCAATATTTTCAACGGGCAGCCAGTCGTCCATATTTCCATACTTACTCTTATCGATTAAAAAATGATCAACTTCTTTAAAATCAATAATTTCAATTAATACCAAATATCTTTTCCCAGCCCATTTCTGAAATTGTTTTTCTGATAATAAAAGTCTGTTTTGATTCTCTTTTACCAATTTCGTTGATTCTTCCATATTCATCTTTTCTGAATTAAAAACGGAAGAAACAAATGCTTTCGCCTTTACAACTCCCTCACCGTTGTTATTGATAAAATATAAAACATCTCCTCTATTAACTCTGCCATAAGGAAGTTTTCTTCCTGTTGCACCTCTGACAATCATTGTTTTGCTTCCATCCAACAGTTTTTCAAACTCGTTAGACTTTGCGTCAAGATATACGATATGATCCATACTTCAGTAATTCTTTAGTTACTCGCAAAAAGATCCTATTTTTACCAAAAATAACCATTCTGAATGATAACTAACAACACAAAATACCTCATCTGATGCAAAAAGCTGCAATACTTCCGATCTTTCTGGTGCTATCCATCCTCTACTCCTGCCAATATAGAGAAAACAGCCAGCCTGTGCTCCGGCAGGTCAGTGGCATCTACCCCCACCTGGCCTATTACAACAACGAGGGGGAGTGTGGAACCGGGGCGGTAGTGCCCTGGGCGGACCGTTTGTGGGTTATATCGTACGGGCCTCACCAGCCCTTTGGCTCTTCCGATAAGCTGTATGAGATTACACCCGGATTAATACGGATCGACCGGGAGGAGAGTATCGGAGGAACTCCGGCCAACCGGATGATTCACCAGGAGAGTGGCCAGTTGTTTATCGGGCCTTATGCCATTGATACCAACCGGCAGGTAAGGGTCATTCCTTACGAAGTGATGCCAGGCCGGCCTACCGGCAATGCCCGTCACCTGACGGATCCATCCGGAAAAATCTATTTTGGGACCATGGAAGAGGGCTTTTACGAAGTAGATGTAAATACGTTAAAAACGACCTTGTTATATGAAGACCTGAATGTCACGAACCGCAGAAAGCAGGATGAGCCGGCCACGGGCCCGACAGCAGATCTCTATGGCGCTCACGGCAAAGGATTGTACTCGGGCCAGGGAGTTATGATCTATTCAAACAACGGGGAGACCGGCCCGGCAGCCCGGGAGCAGTTCGATATTGAGTCGGGATCGCTGTCGGAGTGGGATGGCAACAAATGGACACTTATACGTCGCAACCAGTTTGTCGAAGTCACCGGTCCCGGTGGAATATCGGGAAACCCGCACCCGGCAACCGATCCGGTCTGGGCCACCGGATGGGACCACAAATCGGTTCTTCTTGGCGTACGGAATCCGGATACCGGCTGGGACTTCTTCCGGCTACCCAAGGCAAGCCACAGCTACGACGGAGCTCATGGATGGAATACCGAATGGCCCCGGATCAGAGATGTGGGAACCGAAGGGGAGCCTGATTACCTGATGACGATGCATGGCATGTTCTGGCGATTCCCGGGAACCTTCACCGCGAAAAGTTCAGCAGGCATCCGCCCCCGCTCAGCCTATCTGAAGGTAATCGGCGATTTTACCCGGTGGAATGACCGGCTGGTATTTGGCTGCGATGACTCGGCCAATAGAGAGTTCCTAAACAAACGAAAACAGAAAGGCGGCATCGAAGGTCCCGGTCAGTCCAACTCCAACCTCTGGTTTACATCGCCCGACAAACCCGATCAACTGGGACCTGCCACCGTTTCGGGAGCCGTATGGTTAGACGAACCGGTCAAAGCCGGAGAATATTCAGAACCCTTTCTGTTTGCCGGTTGGGAAAAGCGGTGTGCATGGATCAACAACAGTGGCAACAACAGCGCAGAGTTCCTGTTTGAGACAGACATAAAAGGAGATCAGGTGTGGACGGAACTGAAAAAAGTTACCGTTGATGCCAACGCGTCGCTATGCATCGAATTTGACAAAGCAGCACCGGGAGCGTGGATCCGCGTTACGCCAACGACGTCAACCCGCGCAACCGTTAACTTCAACTATACCGGCAATGAGAACCGCCCGGCAGCACCCGCCCCTATGTTTGAAGGATTGGCACTCGTTCACGGCCAACAATCGGTTGGCGGACTGCTCTACGGACTGGGTGATGACCGTCGCGCTCTGGGCATCGCTGCGGAAAAATTTGAGAATGGAGAGACCACTGAAACCGGTTATTATGAATTGGATGGGGCGTTAAATCTTACCCGGAAAGAGGACTCCGAAACGCATAACTTTATCAAAGAAAAGTTTGCCATTCCCGGGAATGTGATTACCATTGAAGCATCATCGGTTCTGATTATCGACGATAAAAACCGCAGATGGAGACTGCCTTTAGGTGACGATACTTACCAACAACTCACCCATGCAGCGCAGCTTCGCATTTGTCGGGAAGTAGCCACTGAACGCGACCTCTTTCATGCCAGCGGCACCTTCTATGAACTGCCGGCTGAAAACGCCGACGGATTCGCCAAAATCCGGCCCATAACCACTCACCACTTCAGAATACACGACTATGCATCCTACCGGGGACTGCTGGTAATGACCGGCATCGATCCCGAAGCGCCGGAAGGAGAACATATCGTGTGGTCCGATGACCGGCAGGCAGCGGTCTGGACAGGCACGATTGACGATCTGTGGGAGATGGGCAAGCCGGTGGGACACGGAGGCCCGTGGAAAAACGCACAGATAAGAGCCGGCAAACCTTCAGATCCCTACCTGATCGGATTTTACGACCAACGATCGCTGGAGATCACGCACGACTCCAATGAACCGGTGATCTTCAAAATAGAAGCCGAACCCATGGGCCATGGTCCCTGGATGCTCTATCAAACCGTTACCGTCAATCCCGGTAAACCGTTTCATTTCCGGTTCCCGGATCATTTCCAGGCCCG
>CAZILU010000074.1:2024-15575 GCA_964540165.1 uncultured Mariniphaga sp. | reverse complement strand
TAAAGTCCGTTAATAGAGAGAGCATTCGCAGCAAACAACAGTGCATCCAGCCGGTCCTTCTCCGCCAACAACCTATCCATGACCCTTTCGGTATGGGCCTTTACCTGAAAATAGCTTTGCCGTGGTATCTCTTCCACCATGATAAAGGCCTCCAGACCACAACGCTTCATGGCACTCTTATACCCCTCAATCCGCCGCTTCATATGAACCGTTTCGGTTTTGTAAACGATTAAGCATATCCGCTTTCTTCCATGTGAAATCAGATAATTCACCGCGTTATAGGTCGCTTCAAAGTTATCCAATACAACATGATTGGTAGATATATCCGGAAAATACCTGTCAATCAACACAAAAGGTTTATTCTCCCGAATGAGTCTTTCGATCTGCTTCGACGATCCCTCTGCCGGAGCCATGATCAGCCCGTCAACCTGTCGAAGCAACATTGAATCGATTAATCCTGAAAACTTGGTGCAATTCTCGTCCGAACTCCCAATGATAACGGTATATCCAAACTTTTCTGCTTCTCCCTCAATAAACCGGGCAATCTGCCCGGAGAAGGGGTTCGAAATATCTGCAATGATCAGTCCAATCGTATTGGTTTTTCCGCTTCGCAAACTACGCGCAATAGGATTTGGCTGATATCCAAGCTCTTTTGTAATCTTATGAATTTTTTCAACAACCTCCTGGCTAACGCGCTTCTCCTTCTCCAGTCCGTTCAACACATAGGATACCAGCGCCGACGAAACGCCCGCCTTCTTTGCAATATCCTTAAGTAAAACCCTTTTCGTCATAATTGTCGGTTAAACATAGTGATTGAACAGTCCAAATCATATTACCCGACAAATATATGCTAAATCGATTAAGCAACAATGAATATTATGATTTTTTTTTGAAAAAAAATCATAATATCAGACTATCATCCTCAAAGAAAGCACCTTAGGTGGCAGCACGATTCATTCAACGCTCACGGCTGATTCCCGTCAAAAAAATCACAACAGATCCACAAGGGCATACCAGGTGGTTAAAAAGGAGAAGAGGATCACGGCTACAACGCTCAGATTCTCTGCAATGCCGGCTTTGTGGGAGCCCATCAGTTTCTTCCGGTTGAGCAGGATGATGGCAGGAATGGCCACCGCAGGCAGGATACACGCCTGAAAGGCCATGGAGAAGACCATCAGGGAGGGTGGACTCTGTTTCAGCAGTACCGAACCAAAGGTAAAGGTTAGGGCGATCAGAATCATGACTCTCGATGGTCCGGACTGAATATTCCGGGGTTTCCCGGTATAGTCGGCAACCAGCCAGGGCGCGATCAGCAGGATCGGAAACATGGAAGAGAGACCAGCGCCCACAATGCCCAGGATCAGGATAAACGCAGCGATATTACCACCGATCGGTTCGAATAGCCTGACCAGTTCCACTGAGTTATCGAGCTTCAGCCCCATCACATGCAACGTGCCGGCTGCAACCGCCATGATCACACCGCTGAGAATCAGCATCACCGAGGCAGAGACAAAAGCATCGCGCTTCTCATCCTTCAGGTTTTTGATGGTCCATCCCTTTTCGGCAACCACCGTGCTGCGCATGATAAAGACTGCCGCGGAGCAGGTCGTTCCGGCAATGGCTGCCACCAGTCCAAAGGCCCCCGGCGTATCGGGAATCCCCGGTATCAGTCCGGATGTGATGGCCGAAAAGCTCGGCTTGACCATGAAGAATACCCCGATAAACGACAATCCCATAAGAATAACAAAAAAGGTCAGCACCTTTTCAAAGGTTTTATACCGCCCCAGCCATACCAGCAGATAGGCAAGTATGGCAAAAAAGAGGATGATCCAAACCCTTTCCACCCGGGTTTCATTAAAGAGAAGGCGGATACCCTCCTGCACCAGGTCGGCTACAATCCCCATCAGGCCGATCAGAGCCAGAAACTCCCCGATCACCAGCGCCAGCAGAATATACAAAGCGAGGATCCAGCCATACCTGAACTGATTTTTCAGGTTGTAAAGAGCCGTATGCCCCGAAACGAGGGTCACCTTGCCATAAGCAACCATCAGGACAAACGTGAAGATACAGGAGAGTACCAGCGCCCAGAAAAGCTGCATGCCATGCTCGGCACCGGTTTTAGCCATGGTGGTAACACTACCCGTTCCAATGTTATAGCCAATAAGAAACAGCCCCGGGCCAACGGCTGCCAGGGCTGTTAATAATTTCGTGATTCGTCTGTTCATACAGCAGGCACCTCCCGTGCCAACGATTGGATTTTCGGAAAATTAATTGAATAGTTCATTGACCTTATTTAGTCTGTCCTTAAATCAAGAGTATTGTTTAGAAAGTTCGCTGACAAGGCTCGCGAAGTCCGAAAAATGTGAGTTTACTATTCGTAAATGACCATTTTGAGGGCAAGCATAACGCAGTCAGCGGACTTTATGGACATACTATTTATCCAGCGCATAGGGCTTACGCTGTGGCCTGGAGATCATTCCATTGGCCTCCTCGTCACCGATAAACCGTTCCTTCCGCGGATCCCATTTTAGCTTCCTCTTCAGCTTCATGGCGATGTGCTGCAGGAGGCATACCGAGTTGGTGCGATGGGCAATCTCCGCTGTGGAGGCTGCCCGCTGCCGTGTCCGGATCGATTCGAGCCAGTTGGTATGGTGGTCGTTGCTCACATAGAGGTGCAGCTCATTCTCCTCAACGGGTGTTAACACCCGGGCACTACTGGCTGTTAAGGTCTTACCCAACCGGATGGCCTGGGGATCGGAGGCTGTCACCGGCTGCCCACCCACGGCAATGAACAACCAGCCCTCGGAACCGAAAAATTTGATGCCGCTGGGTGTCTCAGCCGACTCCTGTCCGGAGGTCATCACAATTCCGTTGCCATAACGCATCTCACTGTTGAAATCACCATGCACATTCCAAAGTCCCTCCGTGGGAAACTGCGCTTTCGAAAAGATCTCCACCGGGCCGGTATGTTCGGTATCCATACCCCACTGAGCCACATCAAACAGATGTGCCCCCCACCCGGTGATCATCCCGGCGCCGAACTGCTCGCAACGCAGCCATCCGGGCCTGCCATAACCCTTTTGCGGATGCACCCGCTCCTCGGTGTAATAGACTTCGGGTGTACTGCCCAGCCACATGTCGTAGTTCAGCTGCGGAGGAACGGGCATCTCAGCGGTATTGCCCCCGGCAGGATCTACCGGCATGCGGACATCCACCCGCTCGATCTTCCCGATCCGGCCGTTCCTTACCAGCTCGCAGCCGATGCGGTAATCTTCCATCGAACGGTACTGCGATCCCACCTGGAAGATCCGGCCCGTGCGGTTCACGGCATCACTGATCTTACGTCCCTCCTCGAGGGTCAGAGACAACGGCTTCTCCAGATAGACATCCTTCCCGGCATAGACTGCATCGATGGCTATCTTGGCATGCCAGTGGTCGGGTGTGCAGACAATGACCGCATCCACATCCCGGTTATTCAGCAGATCCTGGTAATTCTCATAGGTAGCCACGCCACGGTATGGAGTGCCCAGCTTTTTGGTATAGGAGTTCTCTACCAATGCCTTTCCCTCCGCCAGGCGGTTCGAATCAAGATCCGACACGGCTACGATCCGGCAGAGATCACTGTTTTTGATCAGTCCCGGGATATTGCGACTGCGGGCAATACGGCCCGTTCCGATCACCCCGACATTGATGAGATTTCCCGGAGCTTTTGATCCGAGCACAGAGGCCGGAACCATCGTCGGCAGCGCCACAGCACCCAACAATCCGGTGGAGGTAAGTAAAAAATTTCTTCTATTGGTTTTCACCTCTACCGGCAAAATGTCATTTTCTCTTTGGATAAGAAAATCAACCTCATACCTCGGGTTGTCCATCGTCCAATAACGGGGCATGGCCTCAAACTGGTTTTGCAGTGCTTGCAAAACATAATTCTCACTTAACGCCCCTTTAAACTCCACAAATAACCTGTTGCCTTCGCCGAATGCAGAAGGAGCTAAAAGAGATAATCTACGCAACAACCCTACATCTGCCATATATAATTTAAAAGCAGACGCGAAAGGTCCGCTTAATGCTATTGATCGGCATGCTGTTTCTCTAACTCTTTCCATACCAGCGCACTGGCACCAACGATAGCCGCATCGCCGGGTTTCAGCTTCGAAGGAAGTATCTTAATCTTATTCTTGAAAAACGGGAGCAGGTGCTTCTCCATGCTCTCCTTCGTTGGTTTGAAGATCAGGTCGCCGGCAGCTGTAGGGCCGCCAAAGAGGAAGATCGCCTCGGGACTCAGGTGATGGACCGTATCGGCCAGCCCCATCCCCAGCCAGGCTCCGGTCTTCTCAAAGACCTCTAATGCAACTTTATCGCCGCTGACTGCCGCATCATAAATCATTTTAGAATTGAGCTCTCTAAACGACCTATCGGCTAACAGACTATCCGAGGCATTGTACTGCGCCATCAGTTCAAAAGCCGTTCTTTTCATTCCCGGTGCCGAACAGTAAGCCTCCAGATGCCCCGGCGTGCCACATCCGCACATCCGGCCATTGGGTACCAGCAAGGTATGCCCGCACTCTCCGGCAAAGCCATCGTGCCCGTAAACCAGGTCACCATTAACGATAATGCCACTGCCAACGCCCGTGCCCAAAGTGTACATCACGAAATTCTTCATCCCCCTGGCACCGCCATAGATCATCTCCCCGATGGCAGCCGCATTGGCATCGTTGGTCAATGCCAGCGCCTCCATCTGCGGAAAATGCTTCCGCAACAACTCAATCATCTGCAAAATCCCCTTAAAGGAGAGATTCGGTGCATACTCGATCGTACCGCTGTAATAGTTCCCGTTGGGAGCACCAATGCCAATTCCGATAATCTCCAGATCCTTGTTCAGCAGTTTAACCGATTTGATCAGCGATTTGATCGCATCAGACAGACTTTGGATGTACATGGGAAAATCACCATGAGTAGGCGTGGGAATATTATCCTTGATCATCACATTACCATCAGGGTCAACCACTCCAATGGCCGTATTGGTTCCGCCAATGTCCACACCAATTGCAACTCTCTTCATAATGTTGTTTTTTCAGTTTTAAATTAAATCATATTCTATTTCCTTTTGTAAAGGATTCCTTAATCGAAGATCAGAAACGCTACAAAGTAGACAAATTTAAAAATATTATGTACTTCAAAGGGAAAATCAACTATTTTTGATACAAATAAAGTAAGTTTTCAATGGCTTCACAGAAATTACGGAGATGCAACCAGCGATGAACAGAATGGTTCGGATCATATTAAAAGGATTCGAATGGATCCTGTTGTCACTGGTCTATTTTTACAAGTATGCCATTTCACCCCTGACACCGGCCTCCTGCAGGCACACCCCCACCTGTTCGGAGTATGCCGTTCAGGCCATTAAAATGCACGGGCCGTTTCGCGGATTTGTATTGGCAGCCAGGCGCATTTCGAAGTGTCATCCCTGGGGAACCCACGGTTACGATCCGGTTCCTCCGCCCAAAAAGATCGGGGTCAAAAAACTGAAGCTGTAAACCTATCAACCGAATGATTGTTTTAAAGTCGAAACAACAGATAAGAGATCAAAATGAAATTTCACTACCTGCTCATCGGATTGCTGGCTTTTACCATGGCCTGTAACTCCGGCAAAAAAAGAGAAAACACGGCAGACAGTCCGGTAATTACGGTCAGTATCGTGCCTCAAAAGACCTTTGTTGAGAAGATTGCCGGCACCGATTTTGACATCCAGGTGCTGGTACCGCACGGTGCCAGTCCCGAAACCTACTCGCTCCTCCCCTCCCAGTTAAAAGATATCACCCGCTCGATCGCCTGGTTTCAGTTGGGGCATCTGGGGTTTGAACATGCCTGGGAATCACGGGTTGCCGATGTAAACCGTCAAATTACGATGATTAACCTCTCCGACGGGCTCGACCTGATCGCCGGAGCGGTGATGCAGCACGGCGATCATGTGCACCTGGAGGGTGTGGATCCCCACATCTGGATGTCGCCCGCCCTGGTAAAACAGGCCTCCGAAAAGATCGCTGCCAAACTGGGAGAGATCAATCCGGAAAAGAGAGAGCTCTACCTAACGAACTACAAACGGTTTGCAGAAGAGATAGACGCCCTGGACCAGGAGATAAGAGCGGCATTGGCTCCCTACCGGGGCCGGTCCGTCGTGACCTTTCACCCCAGCATCTCCTACTTTACGCGCGATTACGGGTTGAACCTGCTCTCTCTGGAGGCAGACGGGAAGGAGCCTGCTCCCCAACACATGGCCGGCGTGATCGCCCAGGCACGAAAAGAGCAGATCAAAGCCATCTATATACAGAGTGAATTCGACCAGGAGAACGCCCGCGTATTCGCGGAAGAGATCAAAGGCAACGTAGTCGAGATAAAGCCCCTGTCGGAAAACTGGGCAGAGAATCTGAGAACAATGACTCAACTTTTTATTGAAAACTTCTGATGGCACCGTTAATTAAAATAGAGAACCTCACCCTGGGGTACGACAAAGAGCCTGTCCTCCAAAATGTGAACATGGAACTCTATGAAAACGACTTTGTGGGGGTGATCGGCCCTAATGGCGGCGGGAAAACAACCTTGCTGAAAGCCATTCTCGGACTGATCAAGCCGATGAAAGGGCAGATCCGGTTTCGACAAGATATGAACGAAGCAAAAAAACCGATCGGTTACCTGCCGCAGGTTAAGCATATCGACCGTAACTTCCCGATCACCGTTTTCGATGTTGTTCACTCTGGCTCACTCATGCAACAACGGGGCGCAGTAACTCAGGCTCAGATACGTCAAAAGACAGAGGAACTGCTGCATGAGATGGGGATCTATGCGATTCGCAAAAAAGCCATTGGCGACCTGTCGGGCGGACAGATGCAACGGGTATTTCTTTGTCGCGCCCTGTTGAGCGATCCACAGATATTGATTTTAGATGAACCCGACACCTTCGTTGACAACCGTTTTGAAGGAGAGCTCTATGAAAAGCTGAAGGTGCTTAACCAGCAGATGGCCATCGTACTTGTATCGCACGATCTGGGCACCATCTCCAGCTATGTAAAAACCATCGCCTGTGTCAACGGAGAGCTTCACTACCACAACGACAACATCATTACCCAGGAAGAGCTCAACAGTTACAACTGCCCGATTAAGCTGATCACTCACGGAGCCATTCCACATACCGTACTGCAACACCACCATAAACATGAATAGTATCATTGAACTCTTTTCGTACGGCTTTTTTCAAAAAGCATTTATTGCCGCCCTGCTAACCAGTATATCCTGCGGAATTGTAGGAAGTTACATTGTTGCCCGCCGCATTGTCTTTATCAGCGGCGGCATCACTCATGCCTCATTCGGGGGTATCGGTCTGGCCTTTTTGATGGGATTTGATCCCCTGGCCGGAGCGGTGATCTTTGCCGTGGGAGCTGCCCTGGGCATCCAGTTCTTCACGAAGGTGGCGCGGGTCCGCGAAGACTCCTCCATCGCCATCTTCTGGTCGCTCGGAATGGCCTTAGGCATCATCTTCGTCTTCCTGACACCCGGCTATACACCCAACCTCATGAGCTACCTGTTCGGCAATATCCTCACCGTTACCCGGGCCGAGCTATGGTGGATGTTCCTGCTGGTGGTGGTGGTGGTCCTCTTCTTCACGCTGCTTTTCCGAAAAATCCTCTATATCGCCTTTGATGAAGAGTTTGCCCGCGCCTCGGGCATATCGGTATCTCTATTTAACTACCTGACAATTACGTTAGTAGCACTAACCGTGGTACTCAACATACGGGTAGTCGGCATCATCCTGATCCTGTCACTGCTCACCATCCCGCAGGCCACAGCCAACCTCTTCACCAAAAACTTTAAGACATTGCTGATCCTCTCATCGCTCTTCGCACTCATAGGGACCATCGCCGGACTCTTCATCTCCTACTTTCTGGACATACCGTCGGGCGCCACCATCATCTTCACGCTGGTCGTGATATTCTCCCTGCTGCGTTTATATAAACACCTCTTTTAAAGACAGAAACCAATAAGAGCCGCCGGGGATTGATGGGTACCGAACACTCTCCGGACAAATCCGATCGAAACTGAGGGCAACTGAGGATAACCGGGTTGAGGTGGATTATTCCGGTTCGGAAAAATATTTGACGGTACCAACCTTCAGCTCCATGGTAGCCTCCTGGTCGCATACGATGGTGCTGTCGGGGTGCATCTGCAGCGCCGACAGCGTCCACATATGGGTGACACCGCCTTCAACCACCTTCTGCAGCGCCCTGGCTTTCTTATATCCGTTCACCACAATCACCACCTCCCGGGCATCGAGAACCGTCTGAACGCCTACGGTCAGCGCTTTCTTGGGAACCTGGTTAATGTCATTATTAAAAAAGCGGGAGTTTGCCAACAGCGTGTCGTAATTGAGTGATACCACCCGCGTGCGTGAATTCAGCGAAGAGCCCGGCACATTAAAAGCGATGTGACCATCGGCCCCCATCCCCCCTAAAAAGAGGTCGATACCACCGAATCTGAGGATCTTATCTTCATAAGCCATACACTCCTTCTCCAGGTCCGGGGCATTTCCATCCGGAATGTGAATGTTCTTCCGGTCAATATCAATGTGATTAAAAAACTGCGTATTCATAAAGGAATGATAACTCTCCGGATGATCTTCAGGAAGCCCGGCATATTCATCCATGTTAAACGTGACCACGTGCCTGAATGAGACTTTCCCTTCGTTGCACATCCGGATCAGTTCGCGGTATGTGCCGATGGGGGTTGATCCGGTTGGCAACCCCAAAACAAAAGGCTTCTCTTCGGTTGGGCCAAACGCATTGATTTTTGCCGCAATGTAACCGGCTGTCCAGCGACTTATCTCTTCGTAATTATCTTTGATTATCAAACGCATATCATTCTTTTTAAACCATTTATAAAAATCCTTCCATCGATTTCCCCAATTTGGATGCCTCCTCTAAAAACTGATCAACGTTCAGTTCACGCAGGTAAACCATGCCATGGGTAGCCCTCATTTGAGGCAAATTGTTCTCATAGAAAAAGTCTTTTCCAAGGAGCAGCTGAATCTGCTTATGCTGTTCAAACCAGGTCTGTTGTGTCAGCTCGCTGAATTTCCCATCCAGCTGATAACTAGGGAAAGAGGCATTCACCTGAGTCACATAACACTCGGAAAATGACTTATCGAGTGTTGCCAGGGCATTCAGGGTAACCGGAACAATCACCTCCACATCCCAGGGGTTATATTTAAACCAAACATTTCGGTATCCGACAATTCTCAGGTTGCTGAGGTCCTCCTCTTTCCGCCACTCCTCCACGGCTGCAGCAATGGTTTGCAGCACCTTGTAATGGGTATCGGGTCCGCTTCCCTGTGGATCCATAGCCAGGCTGATCACCGTGGGCTTATGCGTTCTGAACTCGTTCAACACCGGAAGAATATCATTCTCGCGGTCGGGGGTTCCTCCCACCACATTTTTCTGATAGAAGCCCAGCCTCAGGTGATGAACATTCTTTACCATGATTCCGTAGTGAGCCCATACCAGCTCCTCCTCCATTTCACGGATCATCCCTTTCAGATTCTGGATCTTGGGCGGATTGACGCTGCCATCGTAACTCTCGTTAAGGGTCACCAACAGCTCCTCAATCAGCGTTTCCAACGCCTGTGGAGAATGGAGATTCCAGATCGATACCAAGGCACGCACCACCCGGTGGCATACGCCGCGGCGCTTCTCTTCGGGATTTTGCGAGGCAATGTTATCGAGGTAGTGATAAACGTCCTTATCCCATTTATATTTATATCCGCTTTCAAAAAAATCGGGATAGTTGATCATCTCAATCTTACCACCGCGTATCAGGGTCAGAGTATCTTTCAGCAGATCGATTAAGAATCGGTTCGTTACGGCGGTATATCCGGAGGTGAGAACCGCGAAGTGCAGCTCATTGCTGGCATCCCGGGTTTGCCTGTTAATCACTGGCATTATGCCCAGCATGATATCATCGTGGTGTGGGCCGGTATGGTAAAAGATCTGATTCGACTCCTTTTGCATACCCTTTGCAATCTTTGCCGTGATACTGTCGATCACCGACTGAACGGTCTGCTCACCCAATCCGGGAATACGCCGGCAATAGCGATCCTCCTTCAAATCGCTCAACTGCAGCTTCCCGCCAAACTTATTGATTTTCCGGCAAAGCTCCATCACTGCCCGTTCCGTTTTCTGATGCGTCCAGGGCCCGTTGCTGAAATAGTGCTCCTCTGCATCCTCCAGCTTAACGGAGGCGCCCTCCGTCAGGTAAAACCGGCTGTTTTTTAATTTCTGAAGTGCGGTGGCCGGATGATTGACCACAGGTTCACACTCTAACGCATTTTTAATGGTGCCGGCAATGGCTTCACCAGCAGCATAAATGATAGCCTTATTCTCTTTATTATAGCAGAGCGTTCCCAAACCGATGGTAATGACCAGCCGGTTTCTCGACACCTCAATTCCGCCCAAATCGGTGGCCGTAACAGCCTGAGTCTCGAAATTGGTCTTCTTCAGCCGCGTAGCGGAGTAGTGGTTCGAGCCCCGGGTGTTGAAGGCGATGTGGCCATCGGGACCAATACCGCCCAAAAAGAATCCGATACCCCCCAATTCGCGAATCCTCGCCTCATAGGAGCCACACCACTGGTCAATCATAAAAATCGACTGCTGCTGCAACTGCTCCTGAAAGCTCTTTGCTTCCCGGTCACGAAGAGTCAGATCGATCGTAAAATCGGGGAAAATCTCACTGAAATGTTTTCCCTGTGCCAGCTCAATGGTATCGGAGTTGATGAGCAATGCCCGGTTGAGATCGAACTTAAGCCCCGCTACATAATTCTTCAACATGAAGTTGTAGAGGCTGTTGTGTTGCTTCGAGCTAATAGGGTAAAAGTCACCCATCTGCACCAGATGAAGGCCACTCAGCGATGGCTTTCTGATCCCGTCCAAACCATACCTTTCACGAACTTCAATTCCCCTCTTTTCATCCCATTGATCTAAGATTCCATGGGTAAACTGCAAAAAGTACTGGGCTGTTTTTCCGGTTGGAAGGCTGACCACTCCTTCGGGATGTTCAGCAACCCACTCCAGAAAACTCATGGCAGAAAGAAGACCCAACTTTGGAAAACTGTCAACCGAGATGTACGGAGTGCGCGTGGTTAGATTTTGGAATTTGGATTCATGAAAAAAAGACGATTCAACGCGTGAAAAATTGAGGTTCATAAAACGATATTATAAATGATACTTTGACAATTCAAAAACTCAGACTGAGGCAATCCGGTCGATAGCAAAGGCTGCAGCACCAATGGGTCCGGCTTTGGGTCCAATGGCAGAGAACTTGATTTCAGTATCCTGGCTGATCTCCCGATTACTAAACGTATTGATTGCCTGCTGAATAGGTGCAATAATAAACTGACTGGCCTCGGCAACTCTGCCACCGATAATAACCAGTTCCGGATTGAAAATCTGGGTAAGATAGGCAATTCCCTTTCCAAGCCAATAGCCCACCTCCGAAAAGAGGGTTATCGCAAACTGATCACCCCGGTCGGCCGCATCCAGTACAACAAAAATATCGATTTTGTCGGGATCGCCATTGACCAACTCAGAGATGAGAGACGATTTTCCACCCAGAATACCCTCCTTCGCCATGCGGGCAATTGCGGTCGCCGAAACAATGGTTTCGAGGCATCCCTGCTTGCCGCAATGACAAAGCACGCCGTTATCGACAATGGGCAAATGACCGAACTCGCCGGCATAACCCGATTTTCCGATGTAAACCTTTCCATCGATAATGATGCCTAAGCCCAGTCCCCAGTCAACCTGCAACAATAATACATTCTTCCGATCTTTTGCCAATCCGAACTGCTGCTCGGTTAAGGCTCTTACCTTGGAGTCATGACCAATAAAAACCGAAACACCAAAAACTTCCGTTAACGTCTCCGCCAATTTTTCAATCTTTGGGAAATAGGTTTTGTTAATGCCCAGTTCCTGGTTGATAAGTCCGGGTAAATCAATGCCAACAGCTAAAAGCTTTCGTTTCTCAATCTTTAGTTTCTGTAAAATCTGATCCAGTTTTTCACTGACCAAATTAAAAATATGGACATCGGGCTGAATTCGAATGGGGAAATAGTGTGGCCCGTCAATCTCCTGGTTATTACTGTTAAATACAGAGATGATTGTCCGGTTCGTGTTGATGGTAATCCCGGCAACATAAAAACCATCCTCAACCAACCCATAGATCACCGGCCGTCGTCCGCCACTGGACTCCCCCCTGCCCAACTCCCTGACCAGTCCGTCATCCAGGAGCTCCATTAACAGGGTATTCACTTTCGGCGTGCTAAGCCGGAGAATTTTCGACAGGTCGGCATTCGTTAAAGGCCCCTGAAAAAAGAAAGAACGCAGGATCTGTTTTTTCTCCAAAAACTTCTTTTGCTCAATACCCTGGCTCTGATTAATGCTATTTTTAAAAAGACTATCCATAACTGATTCTATTCTGTAACAAAGATCATCATTTTTCACGAATAAAAGCATCATTCTTCCTAAAAATATTAAAAAGAGAATTTTAATTGAATAAAATTAGATGTAATACAGAAAATTACCGGGAACAATCAAAGAAATTTATCTTGTATTTTTGTAACTTTGGCAGATCGCATAACACTAATACGTTTTAATTAATAACCTTCAAAAAAAATTAGCATGAAAAAAATTGCCGTAACACTCCTGGCTGCTCTGTTCATTATGGCATTCAACGAAACCCGGGCACAAAGCCTTGAGAATGTTTTAAGCAAGCACTTTGAAACCATTGGTCAGGAGAAACTGGTTGCCGTTCAGACCTATTCGGTTAAAGCCACCATCAGGCAGATGGGAATGGAGCTTCCCATGAATATGAAGATGATGCGCCCCAACAAATTCCGGATGGAGACCGAGATGCAGGGACAGAAGATGATCCAGGTGTTTAACGGCAAAGAGGGGTGGATGGTTGCTCCCTGGATAAGCAAAGAGCCGCAGGAGTTGACAGGCCCGCAGTTGGAACAGGCGATGGAACAGGCCAACATCGATGGGGAGTTGTACCATTATGCAGAAAAGGGGGCAACGGCTACACTGCTGGGAAAGGTGAGCATGGACGGATCTCCCATGTTTAACATCAAACTGACCGACAAAGCCGGAAACGTAAAAAACTACTTCATCGATGCCGAAACCTATCTCATTAAAAAAGTAAAGGTTAAAGTAAGTGCGCAGGGACAGGAGATGGAGATCGAACAAAACATGAAAGATTACAAAACGATCGATGGCATCATGATTGCCACCAATATTGAATCGAAAACCCCGATGGGTACCGCCAACATCATTTTTGACGAGATTAAATTCGGAGATAAATTCGAAGCATCCATTTTTGATAAGCCGTAAAACGGCCCGGTCCATTCCGGGTCACTCCGGAGTGGACCCCATCATAGCTTCGATACTCGCCCACAACAACGCAGCCGACCGTTCCCAGGAAAATCGATTTTGTTGCTCAAAGCCTCGT
>CAZILU010000074.1:0-2014 GCA_964540165.1 uncultured Mariniphaga sp. | reverse complement strand
GATAGGCAGAATCTTCAGCCAACCGGGTCATGGCCTCTGCGATCTGCTCAATGTGATCCGGGTGAACATAGCATACCGCATCACCGCCAACCTCCGGCATTGAGGTGGTATCGGAACAGATCACCGGCACACCGCTCCGCATAGCTTCCAGGATGGGTATTCCAAAGCCTTCAAAAAACGGCACATAGACCAGGGAAAGCGCCGCACCATAAATCTGAAACAGCTCTTCGTTGGTGACCCGGCCGGTAAAGGCCACATCCGGTTTGAATTTCATCCGGTTATACGCATCATACATCGCACCGGTCTTATGCATTCCGGCGCCAACAATCAACAATTTAATATTGTTATTGCTGCGTTTCCGGAAAGCGTCGTAAGCCGTTAAGAGGCCCGTAATATTCTTTCGAGGATGCAACGCTCCGACAAACAGAAAATAGGGATCCCCTCCGGTATATCGCTGCCTCACCTGCGTTCGGATATCCCCCGGCACAGGCGCATACCCCTCATTAACCCCGTCATATACCACATCAATCTTCCCGGCATCGATCTGAAACGTTCGAACGATATCCTGCCGGGAGAAATCAGAAACCGTAGCGATCCGTCGCGCTTTACGGGCAAACCGGGGAAAGAAAAAGGTGTAGTAGGTTCGTTTCAACCAGGGAAGGTCCTGCGGGCGATGCATAAAGCTGATATCATGAATTACAGCCAACTGAGGCACTTCGGACCGTAATGAGAGATAGCCATCGGGCGACAAGAACAGATCAGCCCCATACCGCTTCAGGATGCGGGGTATCCGAAACTCGAACCATAACCAGAAAAGAATCGGGTGCCGGGCCTGAGGGCCAATCACAACCGGAATGATATTATCGGAAAAGATAAACGAGGCATCGTAAGCACGGTCGAAGATAAAAATAAACTGATGCTCCGGATGTTCCCGGGTTATCCGCTTTAACATCTCATAAGTAAACCAGCCAATACCTTCCAAACGTCCGTTAAGCAGCAACCGGGTATTAACAGCAATCCTCATAGGTACATATCAATTTTAATATAATTTCTTATACAATCCATTCGTCGTAAAGATAAGCATTGAATTTGCGAATATCACCGGTTTACAAAACCTTTTCAATCACTTTTGATACGATCAAACAGTGAAATGAAAAAATCAGATCAAATCCATGGCGTTTTGTGTGTAATACAAATCAATGAAAATTAAAGAAAAGCATTCATTCGGGTAATTCTTTTATTTTGGGGGATCGAATTAGAAATAAAAATCCAATATCTTTGTCCATCAGTTAAAATTAAAGATTAAAACGGCATGTCTGAAACCGGCCAAAAGAAGCTAAAAACAGCAACAAAATACATCTTACAAAAGATCTTAGGCTTCAAGACCTATCTCTATCTCTTTGCCCTTTTCGTGATTGTCAAGATCCGTTGGGATGACAAAGAGAAAGATTTTTTTCATTTTGTCAACATGCTGCCGGAAGAGGGCAATGTGCTTGATCTGGGTGCCAATATCGGAGTAACCAGCTATCACCTGGCCACCCGCCGGCCACAAAGCACCATCTATTCATTTGAGCCTCTCACCCTGAATATGGAGATTTTTCGGCGGATCAAGCAGCGGTTCAGGCTTGCCAATATTCATGAATTCCTGCTTGCCCTGGGCGATGAAAATCGCACGCTAAAGATGGTGATGCCGGTCATCGGACACGTTCCGATGCACGGACTAAGCCATGTCCTTCATAAGGATATAACGGAGAACAACAACGGCATGACCTTTGACGTTGACATGGTGCGGCTTGACGATTTCCCTGATCTTATGAGCGCTCAGGGGCGTTTAACCGGTATTAAAATGGATGTAGAGAACTTCGAGTATTATGTTCTGAAAGGCGCTGAAGCGCTGATCAAAAAACACCGGCCGGTAATCTATACTGAGTTGTGGCCCAATGAGAACAGAAAGAAATGCATCGATTTTTTAAATAAACTGGGATATTCCCCGTTTACACTGCATAAAAAAGAG
>CAZILU010000073.1:10019-15623 GCA_964540165.1 uncultured Mariniphaga sp. | reverse complement strand
TGCTTGGACTCGCACCCGAAAAGCTGGGAACCTTGCTGATTAAACCAGCCCTGACCGTTGTATTCAACGAGTCGGCGGAGGTTCAATTGAAGCTATGGCATGGATTTAACAAGGTACTCCTGCTCAGTATGGTGACCATTTTGTTGGGCATACTGCTTTTTATCGTCATGAAAAAGAAACAGAACTTCACAAACTCCTGGCGAAAGATCAATCGCCGGATCTTCTCCATTGAGCTCGATCAGGTTTTTGCATGGATCATGGAACAGTTCGTTTCGGTGTCGAAGCTCAAAACCAGAGCACTGCAGCATGGATATCACCGCTACTACCTGCTCACCATCTTTATCTTTACCAGCCTGCTGCTGTGGTTTCAGGTGTTTGTCACCCACGCCTGGGATTTCAATATTGACTTTACGTTAAAACCATTTTATATTTCCGGGGTGGCACTGGTGGTTGTTCTGGCAACCATCTACGCCTCGGTCTCCCTCTCCCGCATCGTGACCATCATCGCCATGGGCGTTTCCGGGTATGGCATTGCCCTGATCTTCCTATACTACAGCGCTGTCGATCTGGCAATTACACAGATCCTGGTCGAAACCCTCACCGTGATCATGTTCATGGCAATCCTGGAAAAGCTACCCCGCTTTGCGGTGTTGACACCCAAAAAAACACGCATTCGCGATCTTCTTATCGCCCTTGGATTCGGATCGGTGATGACATTGATCACCCTGAAAGCCATCAATGTAAACCTCAGCCCTACCATATCGGAGTACTTCATGAAAAACAGTCTGGCCAAAGCCTACGGTGAAAACGTGGTCAATGTGATCCTGGTCGATTTCAGGGCGTTGGACACCCTGGGAGAGGTGACCGTATTAACCCTTGCTGCGGTTGGAGTCTATTGGTTATTAAAAAATATAGGAACAAAATCATGAATTCAGTCATTCTTCAAATAGCATCGAAATACATCAAATGGCTGCTCCTGCTGTTTGCCTTCCTGGCACTGTTGCGGGGACATAATCAGCCGGGTGGCGGATTTATCGGTGGATTGATGGCCGGACTGGCCCTGGTCTACGAAAGCTTTGCTTTTCAGGCACAGCAGGTTAAGCAACGGTTAAAAAACAAGCCCGAACGGTTGGCAGGTACCGGATTACTGATGATTCTGCTCAGCTTTTTCCCTTCACTGATGCGGGGAGAGACGCTGATGAAAGGCGTGTGGATTTCCGTTCCGCTGCCGATTGGCGAGGAACTCAAACTGGGAACGCCCTTT
This sequence comes from uncultured Mariniphaga sp., assembly GCA_964540165.1. Classification (GTDB taxonomy): domain Bacteria; phylum Bacteroidota; class Bacteroidia; order Bacteroidales; family Prolixibacteraceae; genus Mariniphaga. The sequence goes on along the minus strand of CAZILU010000073.1, from coordinate 14,359 downwards.
CTTTTTGATGTGGGTGTCTTCATGGTCGTTATCGGAGTCGTTTTACTGTTTGTATTTTCATTAACACAAGATACCTGATGGAGATCATATTAGCCATAGTAATCGGAGTGCTTTACACCGCAGGGGTTTACCTGATGCTTCGCCGGAGCATATTAAAATTCATTATCGGATTGATTTTTCTGAGTAATGCGACCAATTTGCTGGTCTTTGTAGCGGCGGGTATTGTTCCCGGCAACCCCGATTTCATCCGTGCCGGCGAGGAGAACAGCGCTGTCATGGCCGATCCGTTACCACAGGCTTTAGTGCTCACAGCCATTGTTATCGGGCTTGGCATTGTGGTTTTCACCCTGGCGCTGAAGTATAAATTTTTTGAGATGACCGGCACCGATGACCTGGATAAACTGAATAAAACCGATCAGTAATGCCTATGATAACCGCTCTTCCCATATTGATACCTTTTACGCTGATCATCTCTTTTCTGTTTCTTCGATCGGACCGGATGGCCCGCCGGCTGGGGATTGCCGGCACGCTGCTGCTGCTGATTCTATCGGTTTCGCTGCTGTTCCGGGTAGATCAGCAGGGGCTGTTAGTGCTGCAGATGGGCAGCTGGGAGGCTCCTTTCGGGATCACCCTGGCCATTGACTATCTGAGTGCCCTGATGCTGGTGATCGCAGCACTCATCCTCTTTGCCATCGCACTCTATGCACCGCACTATTTGGGAACTATGAAGCTTCGACAGTTTTATATCTTCTTCTTCGGATTGGCCATGGGACTCAACGGCTCTCTGATTACCGGCGATGTGTTTAACCTCTTCGTATGGTTCGAGGTGATGCTGATGTCCTCTTTCGTGCTGATCACGGCAGGCCGCACCATCGACTCGTTAGAGGGCGGGATCAAATATCTGGCATTGAACCTGGTGGGATCGATGTTCTTTTTGGCAGGAGTGGGATTGCTCTACGCCAAAACCGGCACCCTGAACATGGCTCATTTGGCAGAGATCCTCAGAAATGACGATCAGGCTTATCTGATGAATACCTCCGTCGTACTCTTCTTCATCGCTTTTGGCATCAAAGCGGCCCTCTTCCCCCTCAATTTCTGGCTGCCGGCATCGTATCACACCCCCGATATTACCATCTCATCGCTATTTGCCGGACTGCTCACCAAGGTAGGGGTTTACACATTCATCCGTTTTTTTACCCTCTTTTTTGTGCACAATCCGGAATTCTGGCACCAGCTGCTACTGATCATTGCCGGCCTCACCATGGTGACCGGCGGGATGTCGGCCGCCGCACACTACGACACCCGCCGCATCCTCAGCTGGCACATCATCAGCCAGATAGGCTACATGATTATGGGGCTGGGAATCTTCACACCCCTGGCCATCGCCGGAGCGATCTTTTTTACCATCCACAATATGATCGCCAAAACCAACACCTTCCTGGTAGCCGGAATGATCAATAAAGCCCGTGGAACCTTTCAGCTAAAGGAGTTCGGAGGGCTCTTCAACCAAAGCCCGTTGCTGGCCATCCTGTTTATCATACCCGCCTTTGCCCTGGCCGGAGTACCTCCCATTTCGGGATTCTTCGCTAAGTTTATCCTAATAAAGGCAGGCCTCGAAAACGGAAACTATGTGATTACGGCCGTAGCCATACTCACAGCCATGCTCACCCTCTACTCCATGATTAAAATATGGAATGAAGCATTCCTCAAACCACAACCCGACAACATGCCTGCAGAGAACAAGTTCACCCCGCCACGCTTTAGAGAATACCTCCCCTCGCTTCTCCTGGGTATTACCAGTATTGCCATGGGGATCTTTGCCCGCGACCTGTTCGATCTGACCATGAAGGCTGCCGAACAACTCATGGATCCTGCACTTTACATCGAAACCGTACTTAAACGTCTTAACCCATGAAAATCTTCTATACCCTTGAGTTTATCTTTTTTTACCTCTATAAGCTGACAGAGGCAAACCTCTACATTGCCTGGGATATCCTTACCCCAAAAATGCGTATGCGGCCGGCATTCCTGGATATTCCCGTTGAGCTGAAATCAAATCTCGGGCTCCTGCTCTTCAGCAACCTGGTCTCCATGACCCCCGGATCGCTGAGCATTGACCTGAGTCCCGACCGGAAGATGTTGCGGGTACATGTGCTGTATCACTCCTCCGATGAAGAGATGCAGGGTGAATTTGCCAACATTCAGAAAAAAATTAAACGAATAACCGAATAGATCATGGAAGCATCAATATCAACCATCGTTTTATTCATCTCATTTGCCTTGCTGCTAATCTCCCTGATACTGGCCTTTATCCGCCTATTGAAGGGTCCCTCGGTCAACGACCGGATTGCTGCCATGGATGTGATCTCATCCATTGTCATGGGTTTCATCCTTGTTTACAGCGTATTGATCAACCAGTCGGTATATTTCGACATACCGGTAATCATCTCCTTGATATCGTTTTTCAGCACCGTTGCTATTTCAACCTATTTAAAGCAGAAACATGGATAATATTCTGATACCCGCGCTCATCTTAGCAGGCTCATTTTTCATATTGGTGGCCGCCATAGGCCTGATCCGGTTCAACGATCTCTACAGTCGCCTTCATGCCGGCACCAAAGCGCCTTCGTTTGGGATCTTCCTGATTATTTTGGGGGTCTGCCTCTTTTTTAACATACCGGCCGTTTACATCAAAGGGCTCTTTGTGGTCATCTTTATCTATCTGACGGCGCCTCTGGCCGCACACTCCATCGTTAAATCATTCCGGGATCAGAAAGACAAAAATTCCAACGCTACCTCCCGATAAGCGTTGTTTGGGTTGCATCCATAACCTGCACCGTTACCAGGTCGCCCTTTTGGTGGCGGCCTTTCGGGAACACCACCACTTTATTCTCCGCCGAGCGCCCAAAAAGCATCTCATCCGATTTTTTTGAGAGCCCTTCCGCCAACACCTCTACCGTTTTGCCAATGTCGTTCCGGTTATTGGCCAGGGAGATGCGGTTTTGCAACGCGATGATCTCATTCAGTCGCCGCGTTTTTACCGCCTCCGGAACATCGTCGGGCCAGTGGGTGGCTGCATAAGTTCCAGGCCGCTCGGAGTATTTAAACATAAAAGCCATATCGAAGCGAACCTCTTCAAGCAGGCAGAGGGTCTGCAGGTGATCCTCCTCCGTTTCAGTACAGAACCCGGCAAACAGATCGGTTGTCAATCCGCATCCCGGCAGGTAACTTCTGATCGCTTCAATCCGGTCTAAATACCAGGCCCGGTCATACTTCCGGTTCATCTGTTTGAGCATGCGGGAACTCCCCGACTGCACCGGGAGGTGGATGTGGTTGCAGATATTAGGATGCGAAGCCATGATTTTCAACACCTTATCCGACATATCCTTCGGATGGGAAGTGGTGAAACGAATCCGCATCGCCGGATTAGCGACGGCTGTCTGCTCCAACAGATCCCAAAACCGCACCGGTTTAGACACACCCGCCGGAAGCCACTGATACGAGTTCACATTTTGCCCTAAAAGGGTCACCTCCCGGTAGTTCCGGTTATTCAGATCCCGCACCTCGGAAAGGATATCCTGCGGATCGCGGCTTCGCTCCCGTCCCCGGGTATAAGGGACAATGCAATAGGTGCAAAAATTGTTGCATCCGCGGGTGATGCTGACAAAGCCCGAAATTGCCTGGTCGCCCATGCGCACGGGGGTGATCTTATCGTAGGTCTCGATGGTCGACAACTGCACATTGACCGCTTTTTCCCCCCGGCCAACCCGTTCAATCAGGTAGGGAAGATCGCGGTAAGCATCGGGACCGGCCACCAGATCGACCACACCCCGCTCTAAAAACTGATCCCCCACCCGCTCGGCCATACAGCCAAGCACACCGATTACCAGATGCTTCCGCTTCCGCTTCATCGATTGGTAAAGGGACAGCCTGCCCCAGATTCGCTGCTCGGCATTATCGCGAACAGCACACGTATTCAAAAAAAGAACATCAGCCTCATCGGGCCGGTCAACCAATCGATAGTCATGCTCATTCAAAATGGCAGCCACTACCTCACTGTCAGCAACATTCATCTGACAGCCATAGGTCTCAATGTAAAGATTTTTTGTTGTCATATTTTCGGAGGCAAATTTAATGATTTTAGCCGGCAGGCAAACCCCCGGATATAAACCGAATAACGATATTAAATTTTATCTGCCTGAACCCGGCAACCGGTTACATCAACAGCTTGTCGAACCAAAACAACAACAGGTCCTATCTGTCCCAAAAATCCAAATTGCTCCGATCCATACAAAAAGGCACCATCAAGTGCCATATCATAACAAATTGTCAATAATAAA
>CAZILU010000073.1:311-10009 GCA_964540165.1 uncultured Mariniphaga sp. | reverse complement strand
AGAAGCATTAGTTTCCCTGCAGTCTAAAATCATCTCAAATTTTTCCACTATATTTGTATTTTCAATCTATCACCATCATGAGGAGTCTGTTCGTCATAGTACTGTTTTTTTTGGCTTCACCGGTTATCTATGCCCAGGATCAATACACACCTGAGCCGGGTCCCTCCACCATTGAATTTTATCAGGAAGACTCTCTGCCCGTGCTCCTCCCGGATCAACTGAATGTGATCCGGGACAAGCGGCTGAATCATATGCTCAGGGGGCATATTGAGAACAACAAAAGGCTCAGCGGGATGGAAGGATTTCGGATTGAGATCTATTTCAGTTCGACCATGAATGCCAAAGAAGAATCATTTAGCAAAAAGAGGGAGTTTATGTCCAGATACCCCGAACACGAAGTGCACATAAAATACGTAGCGCCGAACTTCAGGGTTCGGATTGGTGATTTCAGAACGCGAAGTGAAGCGTTGAAAATTCACAAAATGATAAAAGAGAGTTATCCGGGAGCATTTATTGTTCCCGACATCATAAAATTTCCCTTGTTGAAACCGGAGATCTATGAGTGATCAGATCAAGCATGAATGTGGCATTGCCCTGATAAGGTTATTAAAGCCATTGTCCTATTACAAAGAGAGATACGGCACATGGAGATACGGCCTTAACAAGCTCTGCCTTTTAATGGAAAAACAGCACAACCGGGGGCAGGATGGGGCAGGCATGGTTTGCATCAAAGATCACCTGAACCCGGGCAGCTCATACATCAACCGCTACCGCTCCATAGCCCAAAACCCCATCATTGATCTTTTCAATAAGGTAAATAAACCACTAAAAAAAGCGACAGAGCGGGGTCAAATGATTGAGGACTGCGACTGGGCCTATAATAACTACCCTTTTGCCGGAGAGCTATACCTGGGGCACTTACGCTACGGCACCTTCGGCAAAAACAGCATTGAGTTTGTTCATCCGGTGATGCGCCAGAACAACTGGAAATCGAGAAACCTGGTTCTTGCCGGAAACTTCAATCTCACCAACACAGACGAGCTTTTTCAGGTGTTGGTCGAGTTGGGCCAGCATCCCAAGGCATACTCCGATACCGTTACTGCCCTCGAAAAGGTAGGTCACTTTCTGGATGAGGAGAACCAGTTGCTCTTCAGGCAGTATAAAAACGAAGGATATAAAAATATAGAGATATCGCCTCTGATTGAGCAGAACCTTGACATTCAGAATATTTTAGAGCGGGCCACTAAGGACTGGGACGGAGGTTATACGATCGCCGGGCTCATTGGGCATGGTGATGCATTCATCATTCGCGATCCATGGGGCATCCGGCCTGCCTTTTACTACCAGGATGAAGAGATCGTAGTGGTCGCATCCGAACGGCCGGTGATCCAAACCGTGATGAAGGTTCAGTGGAACCAGGTACAGGAGATCGGACCCGGAGAAGCCCTCATCATCAAAAAAGCCGGAAATGTTTACCGAAAGATGATCCGACCGCCCCACAGGCGAAGCTCCTGCTCGTTTGAACGAATTTACTTTTCGCGCGGCAGCGACCGCAGCATTTACATAGAGCGAAAAGAGCTGGGGCGGCTTTTGAGTCCATTGATCCTGAAAACCATCGATTATGATTTCGAAAACACGGTCTTCTCTTATATTCCCAACACTTCCGAAACGGCCTTTTACGGCATGATTGAGGGTATCCGGGCTTATCTCAGCGAATGGAAGATCGAACAGATACGAACAAAAAACGGTGCCTTGACAGACGATGATATCCGGAGTATTCTGGCATTAGAACCGCGCGTAGAGAAGATCGCGGTGAAGGATGTAAAACTGCGAACCTTTATCGCCGATGATGCCAGTCGCGATGACCTGGTCGCTCACGTGTATGATGTTACTTACGGAGTGATCCGCAACCATACCGATACTCTGGTGATTATTGACGACTCCATCGTTCGTGGAACGACCCTTAAAAAAAGCATTCTGAAAATTTTAGACCGCCTGCATCCCCGAAAAATCATCGTAGTCTCATCCGCTCCGCAGATCCGTTATCCCGACTGCTACGGAATCGATATGACCCGGCTCGATACATTCATTGCCTTCAATGCTGCGATTGAGCTGTTGAAAGAGCGGGGAATGGAACTTCTGATCGACCAGGTATATCGCAGGTGCAAAGAGCAGGAGAACCTGCCCAAAGAGGAGATCGTCAATTATGTCCAGGAGATTTACCGGCCTTTTACCATGGAGGAGGTTTCTGCCAAAATTGCCGAACTGCTTAAACCGGACGATTGTGCTGCCGATGTGGAGATTGTTTTTCAAACGATTGAAAACCTTCACAAAGCTTGTCCCGGCGATACCGGCGACTGGTACTTTACCGGAAACTACCCGACCCCCGGAGGCAACCGGGTAGTAAATGCCTCCTTCATCAACTACATCGAAGGGAACAACCGCCGTGCCTACTAAGTTATCATCCCGCGCACCGGACCCGGGACGATCACAGCCTCCGCCGAAAAATGTCAGATTCTGTAAAATGATCAATTAAAAGAAAAAACAACCAATAGTTAAATTTTAATGATGACATTTCCAGAAACCGGTCCTTTAGCAGATGAGATTACCTCCCTTCTATCTGATAAGCTCGGCAAAAGAGTAATCATAACCGGATACGAACCCCTGGGTGGCGGTTGCATTCATTCATCGACGCGAATGATGACCAACCGGGGAGACTTCTTTCTTAAGTGGAATTCAAAAGGGCCAAAAGAGATGTTCATCCGGGAGGCTGAATGTCTTGAAAAACTGAAAATTGCTGCCGACAACCAGTTGATTGTTCCGGAGGTAATGGCCGTTAGAGAGATCGGCAATACTCCGGGATTTCTGTTATTGGAGTACCTGAATCCCGACTGGGGTGGCGCCGGAGCTGAGGAAAAATTAGGACGCGGATTAGCGGCCATTCATCGGCACATCTCCGGCCGGTTTGGGTTCGACCATGACACCTATTGCGGTCTGACTCTTCAGCCGAATGCATGGCAAGACTCCTGGTGTGATTTTTACCGGGAAAACCGGTTGCGCCATCTGCTGAAACTGATCCGTGACAGCCGGAATCCCGACAGAGAAGAGCTCAAACAGTACGATCGCCTGCTGGATCGTCTTGAATCACTCCTGCCAAAGCAGTCAATACCCGCGCTCATCCATGGCGACCTCTGGTCTGGCAACTATATGATAACAAAGGACGGAGCTGCCCTCATCGATCCGGCATCCTGTTTTGCCGACCGTGAAATGGAGTTTGGGATGATCACCCTCTTTGGCGGATTCTCCCAGCAATTTTTCCACGCATACCAGGAGGCTTATCCCCTGCCCGATGGGTGGCAGGAACGAAATAAAATCTACCAGTGGTATCATATCTTAAATCACTATCACCTCTTTGGCGGCGGATACCGGGAACAAGCCAGACAAATTGCCCGCTATTTTGCAGGTTAATAATGCTACAGGGAGATACGACAACGCCGGCTGCCGGCAGTGAAAACCAACAACTACCGTAAATGTGAGAATAGATATTGTTTTGCGCGCAGATTTTTTCTACTTTTAATACCCAAACCAACGATCAACAAATAATGACAGCCAGTCGTACCAAAGATATCACTCCATTCATTGTGATGGAGGTGATGGAAAGAGCAGCCGCGTTAGAACGTCAGGGGAAAAATGTCATCCATCTGGAAGTGGGAGAGCCCGACTTTGACGTGCCTCCTGTCGTATCTGCAGCCATTCAGCAGGCTTATAGCGAAGGCCGCTCTCACTATACACATAGCCTCGGAGACCCGGAACTGCGGGAGGAGATCGCTGCCATGTATGGCCAAACCTATGGTGTTACGGTGGATCCCGCCCAGATCCTGGTCACCTCAGGCAGCTCACCTGCTATACTCCTCACGCTGGCCGTACTCTGCGATCCGGGCGATGAGGTGATCCTCTCCGATCCCGGATACGCCTGCTACCCCAACTTCCTGAGGTTTTTAGGAGTAACACCGGTCCGGGTACCTGTTTATGAAGATGACGGATTTCAATACCGGCCAGAGGAGATATGCAAACGCATAACAGGCAAAACCAAAGCCATTATTATCAACAGCCCTATGAATCCTACAGGGAACCTCCTGTCACCAGCGGTTATGCAACAACTCACCCGATTCGATATCCCCATTGTTTCGGACGAAATATACCACGGACTGGTATATGAGGGGAGAGCACATTCGATGCTGGAGTACACAAAAAACTGCTTTGTGCTCAACGGATTCTCAAAACTATACGCGATGACCGGCCTGAGGTTGGGCTATGTCATCACCCCGGAACAGTTTATCCGTCCGATGCAGAAATTCCAGCAAAACCTCTTCATCTGTGCCGGATCTGCTGCCCAAAGAGCCGGGATAGCAGCACTGCAATTGGCACAGCCCGATGTATTGACGATGAAAGAGACCTACAACCAACGAAGAAAATACATGGTAGAAAGACTTCAGTCCATCGGATTCAACATCAAGGTAATTCCTACCGGAGCATTCTATCTATTTGTCAATGCCCGCCACCTCTCTTCCAACAGCTATAATCTGGCCTTTGATATCCTTGAAAAGGTACAAGTCGGGGTAACTCCGGGCATCGATTTCGGCAACCATGGCGAGGGCTTTCTACGGTTCTCTTATGCCAACTCACTTCAAAACATCGAAGAGGGCATGAATCGTCTGGAACGCTATATCAAAACGCTTCCCAGTGAATAATATCCTCGAACAACTTTCGCTTCTTCTCTTTGGGCTCCTCATCTTCAGCCGGATAACCAACAGGGATCATAACAACCGGCTCAATGGTCCCGGGTAACTGCAGCAGCTCAGCACACTTCTGTGCATCAAAATTGCATACCCAACAACACCCCAGCCCCAGCTCTGTCGCCTGCAAAATCAAATGGTCAACGGCTATCGCAACGTCAATATCTGCAAAATCTTTTCCGTCAATGTTTCGCTTCCACGACAACGAATGGTCGACACAAGCAACAATGACAACCGGTGCCGCCCGGAACCAATCGCGTTGATAGGTCTGATGCAACTTCCCCAATGAAGATGATTGGGTAATGACAATGAAATGCCACGGTTGAAAATTCACAGCCGATGGAGCCATCCGGGCAGCTTCCAGCACCTGAACCAACTTTTCCTTCTCAACCGGTTTCTCTGCATAGCTGCGAACCGAATAACGCGTATGGATCAACTGACTAAATTTCATCTGATTAAATTTTCAGTTTGTGTACATCTTCTCAACAAATATTTTTGCCGGTTTCATCTCATTTTCCCGGCCCGATGGAACTCGCATACATTTTAATCGTGGTCAATTGTGTCAGGAATCGTCATGGTCGTTTCATCTAAGTACAAGGCAAAAGTAAAAAGGCAAAAGTAAAAAGGTAAAAGTAAAAAGTAAAAAGGTAAAAGTAAAAAGTAAAAAGGTAAAAAGGCAAAAGTAGTTCGTTGTAGCATTATATTTATGCATTCTCCCGGGTTCCTGTTTCCAGCCTTCGGTCTCTGGTCTCCGAAGGTTCTTTTCAAACCATCTCAAACCATCTCAAACCATTTCAAACCTTGAACAACACCCCCCCTGCCGGAAGACTTTGTTGGTTGACGTGATGATCTGTCATCCTCGTTTTATCGATTTTACCAATTGACCCTGCTCTAAAAGCAAAAACGGATCAACGACATCAACAAAAAAAACATGTTATATAACAGAAAAAATGACGTAACGAAACTGTAACGAAAGCGTCTTTTAAATACCAATTAAATTGAAAACAAAAAACATTCATTCATTTTAAATTTTTTAAGCCATGAAAAAATTAAATGTATTAACTGCATTTCTGTTTTGTCTCTTTTTTGTAACGGCCATTCATGCGAACGACTCGTTCATTGACAATAACGATTACAAAATTGAAGAGATTAGCCAGCCGGCTCCGGCAGCCGATGTTGCCAAAGTATGGAAGCTCACTTACAATGAAGGAGCGAAGCCCATTACCGTATCGAAACGGATCATTCAGGACGGATCGGTGTTTGTTGTTCAATCGGATTATTTTGAGGTGTGCTATGCTTCTACACCCAAAGGATTTGGCACCCGGTCAATGAAAAAAGCCTGGTGTTGTGTGCCTTCGGAACTGACCCAGGTCGTTTTAAATCCGGATGAGATTAAAAAACAGCAGGTTATTCTGCCCAACAGCGTTGATGATGCAACGGCATTAGGACTGATTGCCAGTTACCTGCCTAACATCTTAAACGAAAATTACAAGCACCTGTTAAATTAGAGAGTTATAAAGTAAGCAGATTAAAAAAGGCTGTCCGGAATTTCGGGCAGCCTTTTCTGTGTATAAAGATCTATCCATACCATGGCCGGGTTCTGTTTTGTGCCGCCTGAACACTTTGGATGGTTTGAATAACGTTCTCCACAATCTGAAAATCGAACATGCCCACCTCAATAAAATCAGCTCCATGATCGAAGGCCCATTGAAATCCATCTTTCGGATGAATAGCTCCTCCGGCAAGAACCTTGAATCCGACCACCGGTTTTTGGACCCGATGCACAAAATCAACCGTCTCTTCCGGAAAGAGGCACCACATATTATCGTGAAACTCGTTATGATCTTCACTGATATTTGAGCTCCAGAGAAAAGGCTTCCGGTTTTCACGCGGATGTGCTGACCAGTATTTATCGTGGTGCATCGTCTTATAATAGAAATCGGGATCAACGCCAGCCGCGTCACAGGCCAGCATAGCCTGAATGGTGTGAGCTCCGAGTCCGGCCGGGTACCCCTGTTTCTTAATATATTCCACGCACTTCACCACAACGTCAACATCGCCTTCATAGACCCGGCGGTCGCAGGCAGCTCCCTGAACAAAGATATAGTCAACACCTGCGTCGATCGCTTTGTCAACGGCTCCGTATGGGTCACTTTTGGTCGGAGCTACATTGATCCAGGTTTGAAAGTCTCTGCCATACATCTTCTTATACTGTTTCAACAGCGGCGTTAAAAAGAAAAGGTTTACTCCGGCTTTATCTGCCAGCATATAGGTCTCAATAATCTTTTTTTCGGTGTTATATGCTTTAAACAACGACTTGGCATAAACCAGATCCCGGGCATGGGCATTGCCCGACAGATGGTTCGTTCCCATGATCAACCGGCTGATGGGAGCTTTCCCCTTTGCCAGCACACCCATCGGGAGGGTTCCCTCAATCTCACTCAGGTTTCGCTGATTCAACACGATGGTACTGCCCGTCATGCCATCGGCTTCATTGCTGCTGCGACTGTGGGAATAAGCCCAGGAAAAACCGCCCAGCAACGGAAGGAATGTCAGATTTTTGATCATCTCGCGACGGCCATGAGTCTCTGCCGTGATGGCAGCCGGTTGAACTGCGGGATCATCAAGCAACGCAGACACAGCTCCGGAAGGATCTCCGGACTCATCCGCTCCCGATACTCCGGGAATATCTGATGAGGTCATGCCAGAGCGGCGTAAGCGCCTCCCCAACTCCTTCAGAAGGTTCATCACCCCATAAGAGAGTGTCTGCGGAAAGATGGCCAGCACGATCAATGCCACCAGTTCAATGAACGTTTTGTCAACCAACATGTAATGCCCCTCCTGCGGCACGCCGAAGTTTAATCCGCCAAACGGAGGGTAAGCCAGATAATAAAACAGAAGCAAGAGCAATCCGGCAAAAACAGCCAAACGGGCAAACAATCCCAGAAAAAGCGCCAGACCAATCAGGATCAGCCCCCATATATTTAAAAAGTTAACTACCTCCAAAACAGCAGGATTGGCAGCCATCTCATGAAAAAGTCCCGATAAAAAACTTCTGGAGTTGAGGAGATACCCTTCGGCAGACCAACCGGTATCGAACAGTTTAATGATCCCTTCATAGAGAAAGTGCCAGCCAATAAACACCCGTAAAAGAATCAGTCCCACAGACTGAATGTTATTTAAATTACGATTCTTCATAAGATAAAAATTAGTTAACGGATGCCCGTCAAATTTTCATAGATAAAAACAGAATGCATCCTGCCATTTTACGGTTGCAAAAGTAACAAATAGTTTTTAATCAGATGCAAAAATCACCCGGCGGTCCGGAATCAGAAGAACCTATGATCCGAACCGCATAAAAAAGGAGATGATCCGATCCTTCATTTCAAAACGCAACATTTAAAAATCTTTCGTAATTTTAGCCACACTTATATAAACAGCAAAAAAATGCCCAAAGATCCGATTTTTGGAAAACATACCCTCCTGGCTGGAGAGACCAAACGCTTTACCTCCGCTGATTTTCACATGGGAGTCCGGAGAGAGAAGGAGGGCTGGACCCTGTTGTTCCCGGAAACAACGGAAACAAAGCCAGATGAACCGATCGATTTTTCCGTTGGAGCCTATTACCAGACTGGAAAATCAAACTCATTGATCATTACCCCAGCGCTGCCCGACAAGCCAATGGTCTTTAAAGGGAGCAGGCTCCATGTATCTCCGGGACAAAAATTGACTTTTTTCTTAAAAATTCCACTGCATATACAGGTCTACTTTTCAAAAATTCTTTCTGAAAATTTGCTGAACTCCTATGCACCGGATTCGCTCTCCCGCACCTGGTTTGGAGAACCGTTTAACGGAGAGCCGGCTTACGCCTTGGGAAGCACCTTCTACCGATCAGCCGGCGAGCTGAATACCTCCCCGTTTGAAGCGCTCTGTCCCATTACCATCTTCAACAATTCCCAACTGGTACTTGAGGTCGAAAGACTGATCATCAGAGGGGAGAACATGGCTCTTTACCAAAACAATAACCAATTGGTCTCCAGCCTGATGTTTGTTGAATACAAAGGAAAAGAGGTGGTAAGCACCGTGAGTTTTCACTACGCTAAAAATTTTCATGGAGAAAAACCCGACATGGTGACAAAACCCAGAACAGAGTTATCGCAAAACCTGCTGAAGATCAATTTTCACTTCATAAAAAACCTGTACAAACAGGAGTTTTAAAACACCCGTACACCGTTGATATAGACAAGCAAGTATAAATCAAATTAAAATGAGATGAACATCAACTGGTCCGATTATCTGAACGCAGCTACGCTGGAAAAGCTGATCCGGATTGCCCTAATCCTGGCCATCGGAATAACCCTGATCTATCTGATCGCATTTTCAATAAAAAAGCTGATGCCTTCGCGATGGTCAAAGCAAAGTAAAATGCTCATCAACAGAGCCATTCAATACACCGGATTTATCATCCTGGCAATGATTATCTTCGCTGAACTGGATATCAAACTGGCTCCCATCTTCGGCGCTGCCGGAGTCATTGGAATCATCATTGGTGTTGCCTCCCAAACAAGTATTGGAAATATCATCAGTGGTTTTTTTCTCATCTCTGAAAAATCATTTGAGATCGGTGATGTTGTCCGGTTGGGAGATAAAACCGGGACCGTTTACAGTATTGACCTTTTATCGATAAAAATTCGTACGTTCGACAATCTGCTGATCCGGATTCCCAACCAAACAGTGATCAGTACCGAACTCACGAATATCACCCGGTTCCCAATCCGTCGATTAGACATCACCGTCAGCGTTGCCTATAAAGAAGATCTGGAGTCGGTCAGAAATATTCTGGAACTGGTTGCTCACAACAACAAATTTTGCCTCGATGAACCGGATCCGGTCATTATCTTT
>CAZILU010000073.1:0-301 GCA_964540165.1 uncultured Mariniphaga sp. | reverse complement strand
CTTTCAAAATTTCGGAACCAGAGGAATTGACATTCTCCTGGGCGTATGGGTTGAGAGAGACCTTTATTTAAAAGCGAAGAACTCCGTCTTTCAGGAGATAAAAGAGGCTTTCGCTCAGAAAGGGATAGAGATTCCGTTCCCTCATATCAGCCTGTATGCCGGTGAACAAACAAAACCCATACCTTTTACAACCGCCAGATAAGTATCCAAAAAAAGAGGCAGCCTGAAGTTCCGGCTACCTCTTTATATTTGAAAAAACAGATCAACTACTTCAATCCTTTCTTCTCCAGGTAAGGTTCAA
>CAZILU010000072.1:11243-15655 GCA_964540165.1 uncultured Mariniphaga sp. | reverse complement strand
GCTTAATATACCAATAGTACAACGGATATACGGAGAGAGAGGCAAAGGTATAAACCGGATCGATCAACTGGTAGGCATCTGCCGCCCTTTTAAAATAGATGGCATGAGAGCAGTAGACCAGAAAGGCCACCGCCATAAAGATCCCAAGAAAAAACTTGGCCCGGTTATTTTCCCTTCGGGTGAGCAACAAAACCATAGCCCAGAAGAAGGTCACATACATCGGTGTATAAATAATGATATCTCTCCACATACTTATCTTCCTTAAATCAGAATCTGGTGGCAAATTCAGGAACCCGGCAGGCTTCCGGAGAATCCAATCACCAATTTTTTACAAATTAAACATACATTTGACAATTTGGAAATGATTTGACAGAATCATTCAACTAATTTTACCACCGGAATCGTTTTCTGAGTTTCCAATATACGATATCTGATACCGATGCGACCATACAGTAAATTGCGTCAATTTAGTTTTCAAAACAGAGCGACCGGCGACCTAACCGCCGGTACCATTCAACCTCCTGATTGAGTTCCTTAACAATTCAGAAGGGGGAGAGGAAAAAACAAAAGCCTCTCCCCCCACACACAGAATTCTATGAAAGCCGCATATTGTAAATAAAACAACATTAAATCAATATCATCATGAAAAGTAAATCGCTCCTTCTGATTCTCATCTTTCTGATTCACTTACAGTCAGTATCTCAATCCTGGACTCCGTTGGGTACCAAAGGATTTTCTGACGGTGAGGCATACAACCAACAGATCATTCTCATGAATGAAACACCCTATGTTGCCTATATGGATCGCGCCAATGAAGATAAGGCAACCGTAATGAAATACAACGGAGGCAGCTGGGAACCGGTAGGCACTAAGGGATTTACAACGGTTGCGGTTACCGGACTGCGGTTTGCCTGTAGTCAGAATGAACTCTTCATTGCCTATAGTGATAAAACCAACGGATACAAAGCGACGGTAATGAAATACAATGGCACGGATTGGATCTATGTGGGATCTCCCGCTTTTACCGAAGGGATGGCCGATGTTCTTGATCTGGACATTGACAACAACATCCCATGGATCGCTTTTCAGGATGCAAAAAACAACAGTAAGATCACGGTTATGAGCTATTCGGGAGGAGATTGGAACAGCGTCGGAGCAGCCGGATTTGGATCATATACCAACGTCATCCATCTGGATGTAGAGGATGGAACACCCTTTGTTGCCTATCGCGATTACAATGCCGGGTACAAAGCAAGTGTGATGAAGTTCGAAAGCAACCAGTGGGTTCAACTTGGTACTCCGGGCTTTTCAACCGGCACTTATGATGCAATGAAGGGGATCACGGTAAAAAATGGGGTTCCTTACGTAGCATCCTGGGGAAGCGATGCCAAAGCCACCGTATATCAATACAATGGCAGTAACTGGGTACCCCTGGGAAACCCTGAATTCTCGACGGGACAGGCACGCTATCTGTACCTCACCTTTTCGGCTGCCGGTACGCCCTTTGTAGTCTTTGGCGATGGTAAGGTCTCGAACAAGGCCGTACTGATGAAGCTCAACGGGTCTGCCTGGGAACAGGTAGGCGGAAATGTCTCCACGGGGGAGGCCACATATACCACCGTTGACTTTGACAGTCAGGGTGTTCCTTATGTCGCATACCGGGATGGTGCCAGCCTGCGACGAACAACCGTAATGAAACTGGGAAGCACCTTCGAGCCCGGAAAACCGTTTCAAAAGGAAAAAATTACAATCTATCCCAATCCGGGCAGGAACATTTTCACCGTTTCAATTCCCGCAACTTCGATGAAAACAGGTGAGTTAACCCTGATAAACCAGAACGGGCAGGTAGTTTTCACCAAAAACGGACCCCTTGAAGATGAATACCGGATCGACCTGTCAAACCATCCGAACGGGAGCTATATCTTGCAGTTAAAACAGGATCAGAAATCCTTCACACAACAGATAATCATTCAATAATAATCGGTATCAAATGCGGTGGTCGGGGCAAGTATTGCCGCTGACCATCTCTTTTTCACAGAACAAATCCATCGACTTCGCGGTACGCGTTAATAAAGGCAATCTCACCCTCCTTCCCGGGAAGGCTTTTCCCATGCTCACAGCAGAGCACCCCTTCGTACCCTTTGGCGTGAATGTGCTTAAATATATTTTTATAATTGATTTCACCCGTGGTCGGCTCTTTACGGCCGGGATTATCACCGATGTGAAACGCTCCGATATAGTCCCAGCACATATCGATGTTGGGAATCAGGTTCCCCTCCGTAATCTGCTGATGATACAGGTCGTCGACGATCTTACAGGAGGGGTGATCCACCGCCACACAGATCATCTTTGCCTGCGGCATGGAGGTGAGGAACAGTCCCGGGTGATTGGTTAACGTATTCAACGGCTCCATCACCAGCTCCAGGCCGGATTTACCCACCAGGTCGCAACACATCCGCATATTTTCAATCACATGCGCTGTTTGGTAATCACGGGGTAACTTTTCATCGTAACGGCCGGGAACTACCAGGGCAGCCTTGACACCGGTTCGCTGCTGAACTTCGATCCCCTCCGCCATCTTCTTCTTCAGCATCTGCCGGATCTCCTCATCGGCCAATACAAATGAGCGGACAGAAAAATCGGCATAGAGGACAAAAGGGCCTAAATCCAAGCCCCGGCGCGACAGCTCCGCAGCAATCTTCTCCTGCAGCTCCGGCGGCTTATTCATCAGGCCATTGTCAAAAACCGCCCGGAAACCCTGATCGGCTATGAACTTAATATGGTCAATCGGATCTTTGCCCGCATGCTCCGGAAACACATTCAGGGAGGGCGCATACTTCAGTTGAAACTGCACCCGGTTTGAACGGCCCCCTTCGGCGGCAGCCGACTGAAAAAAGGTTCCAATTCCTGTGGCTGCCACTCCGGCAACAGCCGAACGCTTAATAAAATTCCTTCGCTTCATATCCTTTTGATTTACTGTGACTATCCTGCATCTCCATATTGGCAATCTTGGCCGGTGAAAATTAGCATAATTCGTTGAAAATATCACATAAATCGGTTGTTTATCGGGATTAATTTTGGAAGAAGCGGCAGGTTGGGCAAAACAGGCAACCGGTGATACCGGATTTCGCCCCCTTTTATGAGCAGATCGTTGGCAGGCCATCCGCTATCCGACATTTTTCTCTGCCAATTTTCCGGTACTTTTTGGATTCATTCAAAAGTGTTGCTATTTTTAGGGTCTCATTAGACCTGATAAATCCATTTTAAAATTATTCACATGAACAGAAAACTCAGAATGGGCATGGTTGGTGGTGGTACCGATGCATTTATCGGAGCGATACACCGGCTGGCAGCCCTGATGGACAACCAGATTGAGCTGGTTTGCGGGTGCTTCAGCATTGATCCGGAGATCTCCCGATCATCGGGCAGAAGTTACTACCTGCCCGACCACCGGGTATACACCTCCTACCGGGAAATGTTTGAACGGGAGTCAGCGCTTTCTCCGGGAGAGCGGATGGATTTTGTAACGATCGTCACGCCGAACCATGTCCACTTTGAACCGGCTCTGATGGCCCTGGAGGCAGGGTTTCATGTGGTCATCGACAAGCCCGTTACCTTCACCCTGGAAGAGGCGGTCAGGTTAAAGGAGAAGATCAATGAAACGGGACTGGTTTTTGCACTTACCCACACCTATTCGGGGTACCCGGCTGTAAAGCATGCCCGCAGCCTGGTCACTTCCGGGGCGTTTGGGGTAATCCGGAAGATCTACGTTGAATACCCGCAGGGATGGCTCTCCACGCGTGTTGAGGCACAGGGAAATGCACAGGCTTCGTGGCGCACCGACCCGAAGCGCTCGGGGAAAGCCGGCTGCATGGGCGATATAGGCACCCATGCGCACCATCTGGCAGAGTACGTAACCGGACTGAAGGTCTCTGAAATGTGCGCCGATCTGAACCGCTTTGTTCCCAACCGGCTGTTGGATGACGATGGTGCGGTACTGCTCCGCTTTCACGGGGGCGCCCGGGGGGTGCTGATCGCATCGCAGATAGCCGCCGGAGAGGAGAACGCCCTTAAGATCAGGGTCTATGGCGAAAAGGGAGGCGTGGAATGGCTTCAGCACGAACCCAACACGCTGATCGTGAAATGGATCGACAAACCCACACAACTGCTGCGCGTAGGCACCAGCATGCCCGGACCGGCAGCCGCACACAACACCCGCACACCCGGAGGCCACCCGGAGGGCTACCTGGAGGCGTTTGCCAATATCTACCGCAACTTTGCAGCCACCGTAATGGCCCGCTTAGACGGGAACGAACCTTCCAAAGAGATGTTGGACTTTCCCGGGATTGACGATGGCATACGGGGAATGCAATTTATTGATGCCGTGGTTAAATCGGGATACGACGACACCA
>CAZILU010000072.1:1279-11233 GCA_964540165.1 uncultured Mariniphaga sp. | reverse complement strand
TTTGAAAAAAACATAAACCTAAAATAGCCCAATAATTTGAAGAATAACCAAAAACCAGAGAAGATGACCAGACCCGTTACGCTATTTACCGGACAGTGGGCCGACCTGCCCATTGAGAAGATCTGTCAGAGAGCCAAATCGTTTGGCTACGACGGACTTGAACTGTGCACGTGGGGCGATCACATGGAGATCGATAAAGCCGACCAATCATACTGCGATGAGCGGAGAGCACTGCTCGACAAGTACGAACTGAAGCTGTTCGCCCTGTCAACCCACCTGGTTAGTCAATGTGTTTCCGATCCCATCGATGAACGCCATCGGGGGATCCTGCCCGATTACATCTGGGGCGATGGCGATCCGGAGGGGGTACGGCAACGAGCTGCCAACGAGGTGATCAAAACCGCCGAAGCAGCAAAGATGTTGGGGGTCGACACCGTAATCGGGTTCACCGGAAGCCCTGTATGGCATATGATCTACGCCTTCCCTCCCATTCCCGAGGGGATGATCGAAAAGGGGTATGAGACCTTCGCCAGGCAGTGGATCCCCATTCTGGATGCCTTTCAGCAGTTAGGCGTGCGGTTTGCCCTCGAAGCCCACCCCTCGGAGATTGCGTTCGACATACACTCGGCACACCAGGCCCTGAAGGCGCTGAACTACCATCCGGCATTCGGGTTCAACTTCGACCCAAGCCATTTTGGATACCAGCAGGTCGATTATGTCCGCTTTATCTATGAGTTTGCCGACCGGATTTTTCATGTCCACATCAAAGATGCTTACTGGAGCGATGCCCCCGGGCCCATCGGCGTGTTCGGCGGCCATGCCCCGTTTGGCGATAACCGCCGCTGCTGGAACTTCCGCAGTCCGGGCCGGGGAAGGGTCAACTTCGAAAACATCATCCGGGCATTGAACGACATCCGGTACCGGGGTCCCCTCTCCGTGGAGTGGGAAGACAGCGGCATGAACCGCGAAGCAGGCGCGGCGGAGGCATGCCGGTTCGTTCGGCGAATCGACTTTGAACCGTCAGAGATCGCTTTCGACGATGCCATGCAAAAAGAGAAACAAAAAATGTATTAACAGATCCAATTTTAATGAACAACAGAAGAACGTTTATCAAACGGTCAGCCCTCGCCTCGGCAGGTGTGGGATTGACAGCCTCCTTTCCGATGGCTATGAACTCCTGTATGGGTGCCAACGAGAAGGTCGTATGCGGACTGATCGGAGCGAAAGGGATGGGATTTGCGGACCTCAAGGCTTTTTTAAGCCAGCCCAATACGGCGTGTGCCGCCATTTGCGATGTCGACGAGAATATTTTGAACCAGCGGATTGCCGATACAGAGAAGATCCAGGGCACGCGCCCGAAGGGGTTCAGTGATTTCCGGAAGCTGCTGGAAGAGCCGGGGATCGATGTGATCATCATCGGCACCCCCGACCACTGGCACTGCATCCCCTTTGTATATGCCGCCCAGGAGGGGAAGAGCATCTACTGCGAGAAGCCGCTGGCCAACTACATCGAGGAGCTGAACATCATGGAGCGGGCAGCGGCGCGGTACAACACGGTCGTGCAGGTAGGACAGTGGCAGCGGAGCGACAAGCACTGGCAGGATGCCATTGACTTCGTACACTCCGGGAAGCTGGGCAAGATCCGCACGGTGCGCACCTGGTCGTACCAGGGATGGATGAAGTCGGTTCCCGTGGCACCCGACAGCGATCCGCCGGCCGGCGTGAACTACGATATGTGGCTGGGACCGGCCCCCGCGCGCCCGTTCAACAAAAACCGCTTTCACTTCACCTTCCGGTGGTTCTGGGATTATGCCGGAGGGCTGATGACCGACTGGGGGGTGCACATCATCGACTACGGACTCTACGGCATGAAGGCACAGGCCCCGAAATCGGTGATGGCCATGGGAGGCAAGTTCGCCTTCCCCGACGACGCCTGCGAAACCCCCGATACCATGCAGGTTCTCTATGAGTTCGATGGCTACACCATGTTGTGGGACCACAGCATCGGCATCGACGGCGGGTACCATGGACGGCGACACGGCGTTGCCTTTGTCGGGAACAACGGAACCCTGGTAGTCGACCGCAACGGCTGGGAGGTGATCCCCGAAGGGGGAAAAAACCCGCTGATGGAGGCTGTGGCGCTGATACCGGGCGACAAACAGGGGTTAAACAACCACATGAAAAACTTCATCGAGTGCATTAAAAGTCCGAAAAATGTACCTAACGCCAGCATAACCATTGCCGCCAACACCGCGCGGGTGTGCCACCTGGGCAATATCGCCCTCAAAACAGGCCGCCGGCTGTACTGGGATGCCGAAAACCGCAACTTCGGCAGCGACGGGGAGGCGAACAGCTTCCTGGTTCCCAGCTACCGCGCTCCCTGGGAGCTGCCCGATGTGTAACCGGAGAGCGAACTCCGGAGCATTTTTCCGGCCGGTATTAACATACCATAAATTTAACGGAAAAATGGCCGCCATCGCTTTCAGTTTTAAAATATATGTCTATATTTGTTGGCAAATTAGAATAAAATGATGACGAATAGTTTCAATATCTCTTTTTACTGGTTTTACTATTTTGGTTCGCTTCGCGGGATCAACCGGTAGGGTATTGTTACGATAACCATATTTTACAGAAGGTCCCGGAAGCTCCGGGGCCTTTTTTTTTATACAAACGAATATGAAGATAACGATTATTGGGCTGGGTTTGATTGGAGGGTCGTTGGCAAGGGATCTGAGGCGCACCGGATTTGCCACCGGGCTTGTCGGTGTTGAGTCGGATGAACGGCATGCCGGAGAGGCGCTGAAGCTGGGACTGGTTGACCGGATCGCCTCCCTGGAGGCGGGAGTGAAAGATGCCGATCTGGTGATTCTGGCCATTCCGGTCGATAAAGAGCTGGAGGTACTGCCCCGGGTGTTAGACGCCATCGATGGTAACACGACGGTAACCGACATGGGCTCCACGAAAAAGGAGATTGCCCGGCTTATCGAAGAGCACCCGCGCAGGAAGCAGTTTATTCCGGCCCATCCGATGTCGGGCACCGAAAACTCAGGTCCGGCAGCTGCATTAGAGGGGCTGTTTCAGGATAAGATCGCCATCATCTGCGATCATGAGCAGAGCGGGCCGCAGCACCTGGCGCTGATCGAGAAGATGTTTCAGTCGCTGGGGATGGACATTGCCTACATGACCTCCGACGAGCAGGACCACAGCACCGCTTTTGTTTCGCACCTGCCCCACGCCGTTGCCTTTTCACTGGCCAATGCAGTACAGGCCAAAGCCGACCGGAACATCATCTTCGACCTGGCCAGCGGGGGATTCCGCTCAACCGTGCGATTAGCCAAGAGCTCCTGCTCCATGTGGAAGCCCATATTTGAACAAAACAGCGACTACGTCGTTAACGCGTTAGACGTGTTTATCCAGCACCTGCAGCAGTTTCGCAACTGCATGAGTGAAAAACGGTTCGATGAACTGGAAGCGCTGATCCTGAATGCCAATAAGATCCGAACGATCCTGGATGGTGAAAACCAGCACTTCATCAAAAACGAAGAGAAAATTGTAAAACTTTATACGAAAAAACAATGACAACAAAGTTAGAGATCAACCCGATAAAGCGTTGGTTACCCAACATCAACAATCCGCTGCTCATTTCCGGGCCCTGCAGTCTGGAGACCGAAGCACAGACCCTGGAAACGGCCCGTTTGTTAGCCAAAGATCCCCGTGTATTTATCTACCGTGGCGGCATATGGAAACCCCGCACGCGCCCCGGCATGTTTGAGGGTATCGGGTCCATTGGTCTGAAGTGGCTTCAGCTGGTAAAGCGGGAGACCGGATTGCCGGTAGCTACGGAGGTAGCCAATGCGGCTCATACCGAGGAAGCGCTTAAGGCCGGGGTTGACGTATTGTGGGTGGGTGCCCGCTCTACCGCCAGTCCGTTTACCGTACAGGAGATTGCCGATGTGGTAAAGGGCACAGACACCATAGTGATGGTTAAAAATCCGGTAAATCCCGATGTGCAGCTCTGGATGGGCGCTATTGAGCGAATCTATGATGCCGGCATCCGAAACATCGTGGCCATTCACCGGGGGTTCACCCCCTTCCGCGATACGGTTTACCGCAACTACCCCAACTGGAAGACGGTGATCGAGCTGCGGCGTCTGATGCCCAACCTGCCGATCATCTGCGATCCCAGCCACATTGCCGGAAAGCGGGAGTACCTCTATGAGATTGCCCAGAAAGCCTTTGACATGGGGATGGAAGGGCTGATGTTAGAGTCACACATCGACCCCTCGTGTGCCCTGAGCGATGCCGCGCAACAGCTCACGCCGGCCGACCTGGGAAAACTGTTAGACAGGCTGGTCATCAGGCACGAGACCGCCAACAATCCCGATTTTGAAAACCGCCTCGACATGCTTCGCAGCCGGATCGACGTTATTGACAAGGAGATGCTGGAGATGCTCTCTTCGCGGGTAGAGATCGTTCGGCAGATCGGACAGTACAAAAAAGAGAATAACGTAACCGCCTTGCAGATCAACCGGTGGACCCAGCTGATGGATGACCGGGTGAACATAGGCAAGAAGCTTAGCCTGAATGAAACGTTCGTTAAGATCCTCTTCCAGCTGATCCATGAGGATTCGGTGCGGATGCAGACCGAGATTATGGATTCGGAGTAGGCTCCTCTGAAAGCCGCGACAGAACCCTTTTCATCGATTTTTCGATGGCGGGGTAGCCGGGCATTTTCCTGCCTATATAGATAAAGACAACAGCGTATTGGCGGGTGTTCTCACCCGCCAATAACAGTTGTTTGTTCAGGCGGTAGGCTTCGCGCAGGAGCCGCTTGATGTAATTCCGGTCGACCGCCCGTTTAAAGAGCTTTTTACTGACGGCGAAGGCTGCTTTGGCCGGATAGGTACCGGAAAAGGAAGCCGGCATGCAGACGACCTTCAATGGATGGACCAGGAAGGAGTCTCCCTCGGCAAAGAGCTTATCCATCAGCTTTTTACTACACAGGCGCTCCTCCTTCTTCAAGGTAAAACGTACCCGTTTGTGGAGACCGTCAGTCGAATTATTCATGGTACCTTTAAAAAAATTTGGGCTGTGAATACCCAAATCATCCTGTTCGTGCCGGCAAACAGACCGATCAGGCGTTCTTATTAGCCTTCTTAATATACTCCTCCAGTGCCATGGTCATCGATGGGAACTGGGCTGAAGGAGCTTCTATATCGAGCCGCAGTCCCGCTTCACGAATGGCTTGTGCCGTAGCCGGACCAAAACAGGCAATGCGCGTATCATTCTGTTGAAAATCGGGAAAATTCTGAAACAGGGATTTGATGCCGGAAGGGCTGAAAAACACCAGAATATCGTAGTTCACCTCGCGCAGGTCGGAGAGATCGCTTCCGACTGTCCGGTATAAAATCGCCTTGGTATACTTAAAGCCACCCTTGTCTAACAGTTCGGGGATCTCCTGTTTATGAATATCCGACAGCGGAACCAGAAAATTCTCATCCTTGTGCTTCTTCATGAGGCTGACCAGGTCGGAAAACATCCCGTTGCCGTGAAAAATCTTACGCTTGCGGTATATGATGTACTTCTGCAGGTAATAGGCAGTAGCTTCCGAAATACAGAAATATTTCATCGTATCGGGTATCGTCAGCCGCAACTCCTGGCTGACCCTGAAGAAGTGATCAATGGCCGTCCGGCTGGTGAAGATCACAGCCGAATGATCCAGGATATGAACCCGTGTCTGGCGAAACTCTTTGGCCGGGATCCCCTCTACCTGTATAAAAGGCCGGAAATCAATCTTAATATTGTTTTTCTCGGCCAGGTCAAAGTAGGGTGACTTAGCCGTTTCCGGCTCTGGCTGTGAAACCAGGATACTCTTGATTTTCAAAATATCTTACTTTTAATTTAACTGTACCTGCACGCTTACTCTATGATAATCTTATAAAGTAAAACCAAGGGTAAAATTTCAAGGGTACAAAAGTACAAAAAGAGATAAAATATTGAAAATTGTTTCTTCAATATTATTGCAAATCCTCTGAAAAGCAGTAAAAGATAGAGGAATAGCACTACTGCAGATCCCAAAATACCAGGGAGGTAAACCGAATAAAAAGGAAAATAGGCGGTCAGGGCAACCACCGGGATGAGCAGAAGGCCGGTTACGCGGTTGTATGTATCGATGTTGAACAGGTACTCTTCGGTCACCTCTCTCTTTTCAACCACCGTTCCGATAAATCGGTAAAGGATCTTCTTAACGGTAAAATAGATGATAATCAGAGAGAAAATCAGCAGGTAGCGCACAAAGCCGGAGTATTGAAAATCCAACCGGTAGAAAAGGGTCATCTGGAAACCGAAGAGGGCAAAAACCAGGTAGAAGATCGCTTCGAGCCTGACAGCCCCGTGCAGGAGGGAGTAGTTCTTCTCCAGGAAGAGGCGGTGTGCAGTGTTGTAGCTTACGAGTGACTGAAAGAGGTGAGTCAGGTACTTTTGCCAGCCGCTGCGTACCGAAGCAAAGAGCACCATGGCCAGCAGCAGGACCAAGGTAAGCCAATCCTTTTCATAGGGGCTTCTTTCCCGGGAGGGAAGCCGAAATCCCTCCCGTTCGATCCCCCGCGGAACGACCAGTTGAACGCCGGTTCTTGGCTCGATATAGCGGGAGCCGTCGATCAGCAGCTTCTGCTCTCGTTGCCACCACCAGTAACGCAACTGAGCCTGCGTGGGAGGCTGTGGTGCGGCCTGGCCGGCGGTGTCGTCCGGCTGTTCCCGTTGAAGCAGGGGAATCTCCGGAACGGTACCGGAACGTTCAATAGTTAACCCTCCCGGGCCCGAAAAGTCCGGCAATTGTTGTAAGGGGTTGACCGGCCGTATGGTGTCCTGTTGATATAAAAAGTTCCGTTCCATAAATTACCGTTGCAAAGATAACCATAGATTGATTATTCTACTGCCAAACAATTGGTTTAGTTCCTATTTTTTCTACTTTTGAGAAAACTAAAAAATCAATGGATATGGCAGACGTTACACTTTCTCAACTCTACACCCGGGCATTTCAACAAAACTGGGATCTGCTGGCATTTTCTGACTACGAAGGCAAGGATTTTAAATACAGTGAAATAGCCACCAAAATTAAATCGTTACACCTCTTTTATCAGTTGATGGGGCTGCAGCGGGGTGACAAGATCGCTGTTCTTGGAAGAAACTCAGCCCATTGGGGGGCCATCTTCCTTTCGGCGCTTTCGTCGGGTATTGTGATTGTTCCGATCCTTCCCGACTTTAACGAGACCAACACCAACCACATTGTCAACCACTCCGAGTCGAAGCTGTTGATTGGTGCCCGGTCGCTGCTCGACAAGGTCGATTTTGATAAAGCCGAAGCGCTTCAGGCCATTCTTGTTCTGGAAGATTTCTCCCTCTCTGCTGCCAAAAGCGAGAACACAACCTATAAGCTCGATGATGCATTTCAATACTACAAAACCCATACGCTGGAAAAGGAGAGCTTTAAGTTTGAGCCGTGGAGTCGTGATGATACCTGCATCATCTCCTATACATCGGGAACCTCGGGTTTCACCAAGGGGGTGATGATCCCCGAGCGCAGCCTGGCTTCCAACATTGTTTATGCCCGTGATCACATGCCGTTGCAGGCCGGGCATAAGATTGTCTCCTTTCTGCCCATGGCACATGTTTACGGATTGCTGTTTGAGTTTCTCTTCCCGGTTACCCTGGGGTGTCACATCACGTTCCTGAGCAAGATGCCCTCACCGGCGATCATCACTAAGGTGTTTGGCGAGGTAAAGCCCCACCTGGTGCTGTCGGTCCCCCTCATTTTAGAGAAGATCTACAAAAAACGGTTGCTGCCCACCTTAGAGAAGCCGGCCATCCGGGTCCTGCTGAAGGTTCCCGGCATCAACGGTCTGCTGCACAAAAAGATCCGGGAGAAGCTGACCGACACGTTTGGCGGCCGTTTCTTCGAGATAGTGATTGGTGGTGCGCCGCTGAGCGCCGATGTGGAGAAGTTCCTTCGCCGCATCCGCTTCCGCTTTACCATCGGCTACGGAATGACCGAATGCGGCCCGCTTATCAGCTATGAGGCCTGGGATAAAACCCGGCCCGGCTCGGCCGGCCGGTTGGTCGACCGCATGGAGGTGCGCATCGACTCCAAAGATCCCCTGAATGAAGTGGGTGAGATCCAGGTCCGGGGTGAAAATGTAATGACCGGTTATTTTAATAATGAACAGGCTACCAAAGAGGCCTTTACCGATGACGGATGGCTTCGCACCGGGGACCTGGGCATCATCGATGAGGAGAACTTCATCTTTATCAAAGGCCGCTCGAAAAACATGATTTTGGGCCCGTCGGGACAGAACATCTACCCCGAAGAGATCGAAGCCAAGATCACCAACCTGCCCTACGTTGCGGAGTGTGTCGTTACCGAGCGCCAGGGAAAACTGATCGCCAAGGTGTTCCCCGATTTTGAATCGCTTCAGAACGAACAGATCCCAAACGACCGCATCCAGTCAATTATGGATGAAAACCGGAAGCATCTCAACAATGAGTTGCCGCGGTATGAGCAGATCAGCCTCTTTGAGATTGTCACCGAGGAGTTTGAGAAGACGCCGAAGAAAAATATCAAGCGTTTCAAATATGTATAATAAAAAGGAGAGCTGCCACTCTCCTTTTTATTTATAATCCCGGCCAAGCCGGGGTTATAAATCATCTATTTTATTTCCGGGAGGGAACCTCGTTGGCATCGACGACCACAAACAGCTTATCGGAGCGCCGCAGGCGGGTATCGACAGGAACGGAGATGAAGGATCCCTTGGTGCCCTCGCTGACCGGCTGATCATCGAGGCGGATCTCCTGAACCGTTGTCTGTACCACGCCGGTCGTGGGACCGGTGATGATGATCTCATCGCCCACCCTCAGATTCCGCGTCTCCAGCTTAAACTCCGCCACCCCGATGTTGGTGAAGTAGTTGGTGCACTTTCCGGCGTAGATCTTCCGTTGGGTAGCCAGTGATCCGTAGTTCCCGCTCCACTCACCCAGGCGCTGTCCTAAGTAGTACCCATCCCAGAACCCGCGGTTAAAGACCGAAGAGAGCCGCCGGTTCCAGTCATCGATCTTCGCTTCGGTAAAGCTGTTGTTGAGGTATGCATCCACCGCCTCGTGGTAGCACTCCACGGTTGTCTTCACATACTCTGCCGAACGCGCCCGGCCTTCGATCTTCAGCACCGACACCCCCGCATCGAGGATCTTATTCAGAAAATGAATGGTTTTCAGATCTTTGGGCGACATGATATACTCGTTGTCGATCTCCAGCTCCGCACCCGTCTCCTTGTCGGTAACGGTATAAGCACGCCGGCAGGTCTGGAGGCATGATCCCCGGTTGGCCGATGAGTTCATTTCGTGAAGGCTCAGGTAGCACTTACCGCTGATGGCCATGCAGAGCGCGCCGTGGACAAACATCTCGAGGCGCACCAGCTCACCGGAGGGACCTTTGATCTGCTGTGCCACAATCTGCTCATGGATCTCCTGCACGCGGCCCAGGTTCATCTCCCGTGCCAGCACCACCACATCGGCAAAGGCAGCGTAAAACTTTACCGCCTCGATGTTGGTAATATTCACCTGCGTGGAGATGTGCACCTCCAACCCGATGGCGCGGGCGTACATAATCACCGAGATGTCGGCGGCGATCACCGCCGACACACCCGCGGCCAGTGCCGCATCGAGCACGCCGTGCATCTGCCCGGCTTCGTTGTCGAAGATCTCTACGTTGAGCGTCAGGTAGGTCTTCACGCCGTGAGCGGAGGCAGTCGATACAATCTTCTTCAGATCCTCCAGGGTGAAGTTACTGGCGGAGCGCGACCGCATGTTGAGGTGTTCCACGCCAAAATAGACCGATCCGGCACCCCCCTGGATTGCCGCCATCAGCGCCTCGTACGATCCTACCGGCGCCATGATCTCTAT
>CAZILU010000072.1:0-1179 GCA_964540165.1 uncultured Mariniphaga sp. | reverse complement strand
AGATATAACATTTTTTTGTATGATGTGTTCATTGAATTAAGTTGCCCCTTCGGGGTGAGGAAAGATAAACATTTTTCGGTTGCTGTTGAATTAAGTTGCCCCTTCAGGGCGAAGAAAGATAAACATTTTTCGGTTGCTGTTGAATTAAGCTGCCCCTTCGGGGCGAGGAAAGATAAAATAATTTTCGGTTGCTATTTTCATTTAGAACCGGATATAACAAATTCCGATTAAATATTAACCTTTTATAAATCCTATAGATATGGAACCTCCAGGCGGAGGTTTTGATGACGGGTTGCCGGATAACCATCCTAAAGATATGGAACCTCCAGGCGGAGGTTTTGGTTGAAGGATAATGGCATAATCATCATCCAATTACCTTAAACTTCCACCGAATCTTCCTCCTCCATTTTTAATTTTTAATTTTTAATTTTTAATTTCTCCCTGCTTTCCTCCCGCTAAGGCAGCATATTTACCTCTTTATCTTTTCCTCAAAATCGTATCTTTGCACCGAAATATAAAACAGAGACAATGAGCAACCAGAGGATCAGGGTACGTTTTGCGCCGAGCCCCACGGGGCCGCTGCACATGGGTGGTGTACGCACCGCACTGTTTAACTACCTGTTTGCCAGGCAGCATGGAGGCGACTTCATCCTTCGCATCGAAGATACCGACCAGAACCGGTTTGTTCCGGGGGCGGAAGCATACATCATAGAGAGCTTACGGTGGTGCGGCCTGCACCCCGACGAAGGTCCCGGCATTGGCGGTGCTTACGGTCCCTATCGTCAGAGCGAGCGGAAAGAGCTATACCGGAAGTATGCCGACCAGCTCCTTGACTCGGGCCATGCCTACGTAGCGTTCGACACTCCCGGGGAGATTGAGGCACTCCGGCTGGCAGCAGAGTCGAAAAAGGAGACCTTCTCCTACGGCATTGCCACCCGCGGGCAGCTGAACAACTCGCTGGCGCTGCCGGCGGAGGAGGTACAGCGGCGGCTGGACGCCGGCGAACCTTACGTGATCCGGTTTCGGATGCCCGAGGATGAGGATGTCACCGAAACGGACCTGATCCGCGGCAGTGTCACCTTCAACACCACCAGGAGCCTCGACGACAAGGTGCTGTTCAAGTCCGACGGCATGCCCACCTACCACCTTGCCAATGTCGTCGATGACCACCTGATGGAG
>CAZILU010000071.1:12411-15704 GCA_964540165.1 uncultured Mariniphaga sp. | reverse complement strand
TTTGCCCCGGCGCCAAGTACTATCCGAAGGGTCTTTCGAAGAATATCAATGTACTGCTCCTCCAGGTATTCATAAAAGAAAGCACTGGGTACCTGAATGGTCAGTACCTTGCTCTCAACTTTTACAGGTTTAATCGGCTCAAACCAGGTCTTAAAACTACTACCCGGCACATTATCCCTGATGATGTCAAGACATTTTTCCCAGGCAATTTGATGTTCGCTGTTCATTTATACCTTTTTGGACTTAATAGGTTCTATAATATTCCAATTTTTAATTCCCCAGAGCAAAAATTGCGAAAAAAAAGTTCATAAAAAAATTAGTTTTGACTTGATTTTTTCAAAAAAACGATATCCGGTTATCAATGAGTATTTTAATAATTGCATTTTTTTTGATAATATTTAATCGGCTGAAATTCAGGCTATTAATCTTAACAGTTTGACTCATAAC
Organism: uncultured Mariniphaga sp.; assembly: GCA_964540165.1. Lineage (GTDB taxonomy): Bacteria > Bacteroidota > Bacteroidia > Bacteroidales > Prolixibacteraceae > Mariniphaga. Next base: position 15,257 of record CAZILU010000071.1, on the reverse strand, counting down.
AGCCTAACTGGTAGGTAGTGATCGGCTATTCTTTTCATAACTTTTAGAATTAACAACAGGATGTTCATAATGGGACAAAATGGCCGGTTATTTAACCGACCGAAGGGCTCTTTCAAGCCGGATAAGCCGACCGTTTTTAAAGGCAACAACCGATGCATCGGGAAAACGGATCAGCGCTTTTTTATGAAGATCCAGGATCCCGGAAAAGGAGGCTGAAGTTCCGGTAAGGTATGAATATGCCCCGCTGGCCTCATACATCTCAACCGGTTCCAATCCGCGAAACATATCGGCATCCACCGGGATCTCATTTTCGCTTGACAACAGGTGAACCTTAAAAATCACATCACTCATACTGCTTTCGGAAGGTGTTATATAGACTTTTCGTCCCAGGTCAAGGGCTGAAAAGTTCAGATACCGCTCGGGATTAGCCCTGAGATCGGTTGTCAGCAGGTTCAGATTGCCAGCTAACAACCGGAGCGATTCGTAAAGCTCATCATCGTTAAGAAGCAGTCCGGCAGAATTGTCACTGCTCTCCAAACGTTCCAGCAACCGGGTAACCTGTGCCGAAGCGGTATGAACATTCTCAAGTATCGGTGTCAGCGGGATCTGAGAGATCGTGTCACTAAATGCAGCGATGTTCTGCAGTGCCTGTTCAAAAGAACCGGTGTTGTCACGAAAGGCATCGGTGATATCCTTCAGATTGGAGATAACCGCACCAATATTCTCTTTCTGATTGCCCACGATCATCTGCAGATCGGCGGAGGTCTTCTCCAGATTGTAGATGGTTTGATTGAAATTCTCAAAACTCTCAGAGAGGTTCTTACGGGCATCCTCATTGAAGATAACGGTCAGCACCGTGATGGCCGAATCGATCGTCCCTAACAACTCCTCGGCTTTGTTCTTGATCGGCAGCACCTGCATACTCACCTCCTCACGCAGATCGCGCTCCACCGCCCCAGGAAGGGTGTCGTTCTCCAAATAGTAAGTAGTTCCTACACCCAAATTGATCCGGATGGAACGGCTCCCCAACAGATCGCTGCTTATGATCTGAGCAACGGTATTGACGGGGAAACGGACCGGCTCGTGCACCGAAAAAGAGACCAGCAAACGACCGCTGTTCCCGGGCAAAAAACGAATGTCAGATACCTGACCGATCTTATAACCACTCAGTACGACATCGTTCGATTTCGTGAGGCCATCAACCCGGTCGTAAATGACATGGTACATCGTATTCCGTTTAAAAATGTCTTCTCCCTTCAGGTAGCTCAATCCCCAGATCAAAGCCGCCACTGCAAAGACAATCAATATGCCCAGTTTTGAAAAATATTTCATTATAACTTACTGTTTTTCATTATTAAAATCTTAAAAATATGCAACCTCTTACGGAGGTTCTTTGCATCATGGGTGGTTGCTATGCTTCTATAAATATAGAACCTCCTGCGGAGGTTCAAAACCAAAAACAACGAACCACACACTACAAACAACAAACTACAAACAACAAACCACAAACAACAAACAACAAACCACAAACCAGCATTCCTTTTCGGCTTGTCATTTTCTGTCTGTAAAATTATGGATTTCCGGCCGGAATTAAAATCAAATATTGTTAAATTTATAAAACAGTCATTCATCAGTCATCCGGCAACACCCTTCGCCTTTTCGACATCGGATGCATGATCCTCTAAACATCAGGAAAATAGCTACCGAAACTACCGGAACAATTCATCCGACTCCGGTCAATACCGTATTAATCCTTTAAACAGAAAATAATTAATATTTGCAATTTTTAGATGCTGGTATAGCCCTTATTTTTATTTTTGCACGACATGCCGTCAGAAGCCATTAATGCAGTGAACATTTTGTACAGATTAATCGCAACATATTTCATAACACTTCTTCCCCTGCTTCTGTTCAGCCAGGAAGAGGAAGCAGGTATTAAGACGGGACTTATGGCACCGGCGGTTACCCGTAGGGCAGCGTTAATCCCTGATAGTGCCATCCGTGCCGGAACAGCCATCGCTGACTCCTTGTTTCAGGGGCAAAGTCCGCTCCCCGACACCCCGACAGAGGCGCAAAGCCAGTCAACCGACACCCTGGGGCAGCCGCAAATGCTCCCAACCGACTCTCTATCGTTGATTCCGGTAAATCCAATGCCGGGCGATACGGCTAAAAAGGAGAAAAAAGCAGCGATTGAAGCGCCGATCAACTACTCGGCAGATGACTCGATCGTCGGGTCGTTTGACGGACAAAAGGTCTATTTATATAACAACGCCCGGGTAACCTACCAGGAGATTGAATTGCAGGCCTACTTCATTGAGCTTAACCTGGACACCCGCGAGGTCTATGCCGAAGGGATCCAGGACTCGACCGGCACCCTGGTGCAGAAACCGAAGTTTCGCGATGGCGGTGATGAGTTCGAATCAAAATCTCTGCGCTACAACTTCGAAACGGAAAAGGGGATTATCACCGACGTGGTAACGAAGCAGGGCGAAGGATTTGTGCATAGCAACCGCACCAAGAAGGTATCCAAAGATGCCTTTGTGCTGAAAAAAGGAAAATACACCACCTGCGATGCCGAACATCCGCACTTCTATCTGCACCTCACCCGGGCTAAGGTAATCTCCAACAACAAAATCATCACCGGTCCGGCTTATATGGTGCTGGAAGACTTCCCCATATACTTTCCGCTGCTGCCATTCGGGTACTTCCCCAGCACGCCTACCTACTCCTCCGGGATCCTGATCCCATCCTACGGGGAGGAGAACAACCGCGGCTTCTTCCTGCGCGACGGGGGTTACTACTGGGCGGCCAACGACTACTTCGATCTGGCTGTGCGGGGCGACATC
>CAZILU010000071.1:10089-12401 GCA_964540165.1 uncultured Mariniphaga sp. | reverse complement strand
TACCGAAAACTATACAAGTTCAGCGGAGGCTTCGATTTTCGCTATAACCTGAATGTCTATGGTGAAAAGGGCCTCGACACCTATACCCGCTCGCCACAGTTCTCGGTTACCTGGAGTCACAGCCAGGACGCCAAGGCCAACCCCAACCAGACCTTCTCGGCAAACGTCAACTTCTCCACCAGTGGATACGACAGACAGAATGCCATTTCAGCCGAAAACTACCTGCGCAGTCAGAAATCATCGAGCATCTCCTATTCCAGAAAGTTTGAAAACACGCCTTACAACCTGTCGATGAACCTTCGCCATTCACAAAACTCTGTCGACTCATCCCTCACCCTGTCGGTACCCGAAATCACCTTCAGCATGGCTAAGGTCTACCCCTTTCGGCTCAAAAACCGTAAAGGCCCTATTAAATGGTATGAAAAATTTGGCGTCAACTACACCGCCAACATGCGCAATACCATCACCGCCCACGAGTCGGAGATCCTGAAACAGTCGATCATCCGCGACTGGAAAAACGGGATACGGCACAACCTGCCAATCGCCCTGCCCAGCTTTAACCTCTTCAACCATATCAATTTCAGTCCGGGATTCAGCTACAACGAAAAATGGTACTTCAAAAAATATAACTACAGCTACCACGAGGATGAACTTTTTTACGATGCCTTTGGACGGGCCAGCCACATCAAACGCGATACCATTTCAGGGTTCAACCGGGTTTATGACTACGCATACAGCGTCAGCGCATCCACCAACATCTACGGGATGTTCCTGCCCGTCAATCCCAACTCCAGAATCAAGGGAATTCGGCACAAAATCACTCCTTCGGTGAGTATGAGCTATCGTCCCGACTTCGGGGCTGAACGGTTCGGATACTGGAAAGCACTGCCGGCAGATACGACCGGGCGACTGCAATACTTCGATGTGAATGAGGGTGGCATCTATGGGGGATCGCCCGGGCGCGGGGCATCGGGAGCCATCTCCTTTTCTGTAACCAATAACCTGGAAGCTAAAATGTTGGATACACGGGACAGTACAAAGAGAGGCGAAGATGAGAAGTATCGCAAGGTGAAGATCATCGACAACCTCAGCTTCAACACATCGTACAACCTGATCGCCGACTCACTCAACCTGTCTCCCGTCAACCTGCGCGCCCGCACCACCGTCGCCGGCGTCAATATCAATATGGGCGGGGTGCTAGACCCCTACATGACCGATGACAATGGCATCAAAATACATCAATATGCCTGGAACGAGCGTTCCGGTTTAGGGAAACTGGGACGCCTCACCCGGGCCAACCTCTCCTTTGGCATGAGCTTCCGTTCAAAGCAGGGACAGAAAAAGGCACAGGAGAACAAAGAGATGATCGAGGATAAAAATGTTCTGTCGGGCGATTATGAAAACTACACCGATTTTAACGTTCCGTGGAACTTCGGCTTCGACTACAGCTTTAACTATATGGGCCCCCGAAGACCGAAAGAGAAGGGAATGATCACTCAAACGATCGGACTGCGGGGCGATATGAACCTCACCAGCAAATGGCGGATCAGCGCCAACACCAACTACGACATTATGGCCAGCCAGTTCTCATTTACCACCTTCAACGTATCGCGCGACCTCCACTGTTGGTCAATGGCCTTTAACTTTGTCCCCTTCGGATACATGAAGAGCTACAGCTTCGTGCTTAACGCCTCCTCCTCCATGCTGCGCGACCTGAAGATCCAGAAACGTCAGAGCCACTACGATAATTTTTAAAAAATATGATGATGAAACGAACGATCTCCTCCCCGGCAGCCCCTGCGGCTATCGGTCCCTACAGCCAGGCTGTTGAAGCAAACGGTACCCTGTACATCTCCGGCCAGTTACCGGTCGATCCCGCCACCAAAAAGATCGTCGACGGCGGCATCAGCGAACAGACCCGGCAGGTGCTGATCAACATCGGTGCCATCCTGCAAGCAGCCGGCTATAGCTATAACGATGTCGTGAAATCGACCTGCTACCTGGCTGATATGAGCCTTTTCAAAGCGATGAATGAAGTCTACGGCGGGGTCTATGCCGAAAACCCGCCCGCCCGCGCTGCATTCGCCGTCAAAGAGCTGCCCCTGGGGGCCCTCATCGAAATCGAAACGATAGCCGTAAAGGAATAAAAACGCCGGTTATTTTTTAATAAAAATAGCGTGCAGATCAAATAATCCACACGCTATTTTATTGAGATGATCGGGATAAAGGGTTGGAACCTGTTCCGATATGCCCTCCTATAATGCTATTTTACAATGATCTTACGGCTCTTCATCTTACCACCCGAAGTGAGC
>CAZILU010000071.1:0-10079 GCA_964540165.1 uncultured Mariniphaga sp. | reverse complement strand
AAGAGCTTGCATTCGATTCTGCGCGGGCCGCCGCGGGTATCCACATCGACCGCATGAATGCCCGGCATACCGGCCTGCGGCTGCACCACACGAAGCGTCTGTCCTAACTGGTTCACCAGACGCAGCTCCACATCGCTTCGTTGCCCCGTGGCAAAGGTCACCCGGAAGGAGCCATTCGCCGGATTGGGATAGAGGCCCAGCAGCTCCAGCATGGAGCTTACCCCCATAGCCGGATCGGGCTCGGTAGTAATCACCGAATCGGGCGCTGTAAGAGCTATCTTTCCGCTGTACACCTCATTACCCACAGCATCGAACATCGTTAATCCCACCTCGGGAAGCCCTCCGGTAAACACCAGGTTAAACTTCGGTGCACTCTCCGGTCGCTTCGGATCGTAAGGACAAGAGAGCTCGAAGAATGCATGATGCGCCTCCATCCACGATGCATCGGGCAGCCCGTCGCAGTCGTCATCGAGACCGCCACCCGACACGGCAAACAGCTGGTTCTCTGCCGTTGCCTGCGCTTCGTTGAAGTACCCTATCGATACATACTTCACCACGCCATCGACCGGCGTAGTAATCTGCGGCCGCAGCGTCACAGCCACCAGTTGCCTGCCGGTGGAAAGCTGGTGCGGATCGACACCTACATCAATAACCGGCTTATTGTTCCACTTCACCTCGTAGCAGCAGCGGGTGCCATCACACTTCACCACGCACACCGTAATAACGCCCTTGTAATTCGTGGCCTGCAGACTGAAGACCAGGGTATTAACAGCAGCCGGGCTCAGCGATCCCGTTGCAGGGATGTTCGTGGCTGTCCAGCTCTGCCCCGATGGAGTGCCATCGACAATCAGTTGCACAGGATTAAACGTACCGGCGGGGGTGGCACTGATCTCTACCGAACAGATGGGCGATGACGGGTCGGGATTGCTGATCGTAAAGGTTCCTATCTTCTGGTTCAGGAAGGGCCACTTATGCTTCAGCTTGAAATCGAGAATCGGACAGCAGTCCGACGATGGCTCCGGTGCCTTGCAGTCCATCTGCACGCGGTTCTCACACACCTCGCCGTTGGCGAAATGGATCACGTAGCCCACGGTCACCAGCCCGGTGGTCTCCGGCGTTACACAGAACTTCATATCGACGGCACACTGATTGGCCTCGAAGGTGTAAGACGATTGTCCCACATAACCGGCAGGCATAGTACCGCAGTTCCAGTCGGCATAGGAGAAAATCCCATTGGAAATATTCATCACCACCGAATCAACCTCGCACTCCGTTGACAGCCGCACACAGCAGTTGCCCAGATCGGGATCCTGGAAGGTCTCTGCCTTCACTGCATCACAGCACTTCGGCTCCGGCGCCTTGCAGTCCATCTGCACCCGGTTCTCACACACCTCGCCGTTAGAGAAATGGATTACATAATCTACGGTAACCAGTCCGGTGCTGTCGGGCGTCACACAGGCCTTCATATCGATGGCGCAGTTATTACCCGTAAAGGTGTATGACTCCTCCCCTATATAGTCGTTCGGGATAGCACCGCAGTTCCATGTGGCATTCGAGAAGGAGCCGTTGCTGATCTTCAGCACCACCGAGTCGACCTCGCACTTGCTAACCAGCCGGATGCAGCAGTTCCCTAAATCGGGATCCTGATAGACCTCCGCCTTAAGGCTCTCGCAGCACTCACTGCCGGTACCATCGCCTACGGTAAGGCACACTGGCGGGGCGGCAATGGGTGTCAGCGCCACCGTCTGGGGCGTGCTGTTGATCAGGAAGTTCGCCGTAGCCACCGCGGCAAAATCGTTGCAGGCGGTCTGCTGCGCTGCAGCGGCAGAAGGCACCTGTACATCAAAAGCCTCGCGCAGAATCACCCCCGGCGGCAGGGCAAATGTGCCATAGTCCATCTGCATATTCGGATTAGGCGTAGCGCCCCACGCAGTACCTGCGCACCCCATGGTTATGCCAAAGGCGGGCAGACAGATGTTCTGGCCGGGGGCAAAGCCAATCGCCGGTACAGGCGCCGTACCTGCGGGCTGCAGCGACGTGGCATGAGTCGATGTGTTGAGGTAATTCACACTGAACTGGCTACCTCGTGCCACACTGCGGTTCAGCACCAGCCAGTCGTTGGTACCATCGTTCATCGGCAGCAGGTCCACCAGGCTCACGGCCGTAACCGGCACGTTCGACGTATTTTTGTAGTTAAGGCGATAGCGTGCCGTGGCGCCGGCGTTCACCGTAACTGACGATGCGTAGCTGGTACCGCCATCACTGCTCACATCCTTCGCCACCTCCTGGCCGAAACTGGCCACCACCAACGTATGTGTCGTGTTGGAGGTCACCGGCGTAGTGAGATTCCCGCCCGTCAGGGTATAACTGTTGGGAGTAACACCCGGCATGGCCAGACTGTCGATCTGTACATCGAACTCAATGAAATAGTAGGGCAATGCCCACATGCCGTAATAACCACATGCTGCCGTATAAAAGAGCTGACAGTCGGAGTCGATGTCGGGAAGATTCCACGACAGGTTGTTACCGCTGTGGTTGGAGACCACACCACTCCAGGCGGTAGCTCCCGATGGCAGCGAGCCGCTGCCCGAACAGGGCGGATTGTAATTGTTAACCGTATAGTAGGTCTCATTGCCTATGTAGGTGAAGTTGCTGTGAAGCGCATCCTGAATGGTGGCCCCGGTGATATCAGCGCTTCCGATGTTCTGCACCCGCAGTCGAAAACGCAGGATATCGCCCGGATCATAACTGGTGGTCGGTGAGCAGACCTCCTTTAGCACGCAGGGCCTTGGCTCTCCGGCATCGACCGTAAAGGAGACACAGGCCGGGGAAAGGGTAAGGCCGGTACCCGGACCATTAAACGTAGCGCAGTTCTGAACAATGGTGCCGGTCGGGTTGGGATCAACGGTAAAATAGATGTAGAGGTTAATCCACTGTCCCACCGGCAAACTGCCGGTCATGTTCCACTGAAGGTCGTTCACCGTAATGCTCAGAGCTCCCGAGTTCCAGGATGAAGTGGTTATCGATGAATTGAGAATGTCCACGCCGCTATTCGCCGTAAGCGACATAGAGGTCGCAGGGCTTCCTCCGTACACCTGCACACTGTTAACAGTGATCCCCGAAGGGATCGCATCGTTGATGGTGAAAGCCGACAAGGGCACGTTCCCGTTATTATAGAACGCCACCCGATAGTATCCATTACAACCCGGCACCCGGTTGGTCATATAAATATACTTGTGAAAGAAAGCGTTGGGTTGCGGAATAACGTTGGCAACCTCAATGCAGGTCGTATTGCTGACATGGCTTACCTGTTGGTTACACATATCACCGTTGAGCGATGCATCGTTGTTGATAAAGGTTCCCACCGGAAAAGTACCGACCGGATAGTGAACCGTAATATCGCAATAGTAGTAGGCCCAGGGAGTGGCGGCATTCAGGCTTCCGCTGTTGGGCTGCCAGGTGAAGGTGTTCCCCGACAGCGGCGGCGTAACACCACAACTGCTGCCGATAAAGACCGCACCGGGAGGCAACTGGTCGGTTACAACCGCATTATTCATATTCTGCTGTCCCACCACATTCCCGTTGTAAGGACTCGCCTTCAGCACCGACAACCGATAGGTAACCGTGTCGCCCGGGGCCATCACATAACCGCAATTACCACCGTTCGGATTAACCATCACACCTGAAACAATCGACTTGGTAACCTTCCATGGATCGGCAGCTATGGCCGTGGTGCTCACAAACGGCGTATAGTTCCACTTGTCGCTGATGCGGATCCCCGCCCGGTTGCGGGCTGCGGCTCCGTTGCAGGTCACTCCCTCGGGAAACTTCACCACTATGGTGAACGACCCCGACGAGGCACTCCCCGCCGGCAGTCCCGTTAACTGATAAGTAACCACCTGACCAACCACACTGATCGATGGCGTAACACCATTGACCGGCGAGGCCGGAGGTACCGATACAATGGCCAGACTCGATGGGACATCATCTTCAATATAAATGCTGGTCGCACCCGCCGGCGCCGAAAACATAATGGTATAACTGAAATTGACGCCACTCTGAATCGATGTATTGCTCACAATCTTTTTTAACGAATAACCCTCGCCGTTCCACTCTGCCTCGTGTGGAACCTGCCCCATTACAAGGGGAGGATGAAAAATCGCAAAAAATATAAAAAAAAGTGCGGCCATATAACGACCGCCACTTTTTTTCTCTAATTGCTGTTTATTACTGAACAATGCTCCGAAAATAGTAGAGTCTACTTCGGTAATTTTTCTTACGAGATGTTTGCAGGGGTTTTTAAATAATTCGTATAAGTCTCTCATAAATAGATATTTTAATGATATATTACGTTTATGAATTGCCTCAAAATTTTAATGGCTAATCAAATATACAATATTTATAGATATAAAGGTATTAATAGTTGGAGATATTTTTAGATTTAAGTGAAGATTAAATGGAGATTGGATGGGGATTGGTGGAGATTAGATGGAGATTGGAAATGATATAGTGGATGCTGGTTATCATGTGATTTGGTAATAAAAACCTCCGCAGGAGGTTCCATATCTATAGGAGGTTCCATATTTATAGAATGATGTCCTGAACCACACACATATAAATCTCTAATTGTCCCCGCAGGGGCCAAATATCTTTAGGTTAAAATTTTTATGGAAATGCGAACCCGGGCGGTTGATTCATCTCATCCAAGGCAACCAACTTAACGGCATCGGCGAAGAGAATGCGTATATCCGATTGATTTGAAAGCTCCACCAGCACGGTGTCGCCCGAAAAATAGAATGATCCAAGCCTGTTCCAGCCATCTTCAGCGCTTTCGATGGAAAGTCCCAGCTCTTCAGACCGTCGATCGTTAAATATCCGAAAGTTGTACTGTCCCTTTTCAAATGCCAGCGGATTGGCTTTGTAGAGATGGTAATAGAGATCGTAATAACCGGGATTGGAAACGGGAACCTGCCACCGGGCTTTCAAAGAGCCATCGCCCGATTTGATATAGTATGCAGAGCGCGCATATTCGCCGAAGAATCCCGAACTGATCACGGCTTTCCAGGTTGTTGATGGCCACCAGTAACTGATGGTAGCGTATCTCTCCTTCTCCTGTTTTTCATCACGCTTTAACCACTTCTGAAACAACCGGGCCTCAGCCAAAACATCCACTGAAAATCCGGGGTCTTCGTTATCCACAATTTGTTCACCAGGAATTCGATAGGTTACAGGCGTTTCAGATACCGTTTCACCTTCAAATACCACGGCCCGATGATCCTCTTCAATCTTATGAAATCGCTGAAAAATGATTTGTGGGATATTTTTTGATGCCATGGTATTTACCTTTACCATGACCGGATCGGCATGAAGCATCAGGGTGACATCTTTGGTTTGACCAGCCTCCAGCCAGACCAGCTTCCCCGATTCTCCTCCGCCAGCCAGCCGGAAGGAGAGTTTTATGATGCCCTCGGTCGCTGACGTATTAGACACGCTGAAGGAGACCTTCGTCATCATCCGGCTCTCACTTTTTACCTTAACAGCGGTAAATGGTGACAAAAGATAGGCTGGCAGGGTCTTGGTCTGGAACCAGGAGTCCATCACCGGCAGTAGTTCCACATCAAAATCGGTTCGTAAATGCTGATTAAACTGATCAAATGAGATGCTTTTAAACCGGTTCGCATGTAATAATTTAAAGAAAAATTCTTCAAACGCTTTCGCTCCTGTTTTCCGTTGAATCATAGAAAACAGAAATTCACCTTTAAGCTGAATGACAGGATCTATGATCTTTTTATAGTCCGGATTTGAAAGAATCTCCTGAAATGTATGCTCCTGCAGAGCCATATTAGCCATATCGTCTTCACTCATCCCCTGGTTATCCAGATTGTAATCATCGCGCCGGATGGTTGACTGACTTTTTATCCACGATTCAAAAACCCGGTCAACCACAGGCCATTGACGGGAATGGATGTTGTTACGGTATGCATACAACATCGGAAAAATAAAGTAGGGATTGGGGTACTGACCCACAAAAAACTCCACGGTTTTCTCCCGGCGAAACAGATCGATAAATTCGGTGAACAGGCGAATTTCCATCTCCTTATCCGTCATTTTGTTATCCTGGCGACTCCACTGCCTCTTTTTGGCTTTGAAATCGGCTTCAATCAGCAGATAACCTTTTTCCGGGATGAACACCTGCTCCGGCTGAACATACTCCTGGTGATTTATCCAAAAACGTTCATATGCTTTGAACTGAGCCGGAACTTCAACTAAAAAGAGACGGTCGAATCCATAATCCAGGTTATACGTCTGTTCCAGAACGGCCATCTTTGCCTGTATGATGGGAAGAATCGTATCTTTGATTTCAGTGAAAATGGGTGAAAAAAAGTCGTGACCCTCGAAATGCCATAACCCATATTCCATCGAGTCCCTCTTAACGACCTTTTTTGCATAGGGCCCGATGGCTAATGAAATTTGGGTCAGCGGCACTTCGGAGGTAATGTTGAAATGTCCGGGCGATATTTCTGTGATGCGACCCTGTGATACCGCGTTTAATCCCGGCGCCGTTTTTACCTCCAGCTTAAAATCGATGAACTCCGGACGATACCAGCGCATATCTCGTGAACTGTATGTAACGCCGGTTTTTGGATACCAGTTAACTTCGGGAGTTAACAGAACATACTGTGGTTGCAGGAATGCATGCCGTTTATCAACATTCATGGCAAATTTTCCATAATTTTTCTGCCGTTCCTCCTCCTGTATGTCCAGATAAGCCAGTGTTTCATCGATATGACCGGCATAAACCATCTCAACATCTGCCGATTCACCGGGAAGAATATCGATCCCCTGATTCACCAAAATCAGATGCTCTTTCCGGATAAACGACCTCTCCTCTCCGTTGATGTTGATCCGATTCACTTCCAATCCCCGGTTAAGACTGAAAATTAGCTGATGCAGGGATTGTTCCGTATCATTCTCCAGGATCATATTCGATTCGGCTTCAACTCGATTACCCTGATGGTGCAGGGATATGGTGTGGGATCGCGTGAAAGGCATCTGTTCGATCACATAGGTATCGTTCAGCAATATCGCCTGCGTTCGGATCTTTTCATCGGTCTTAAACCGGGAAATGTGCCGGTATCCCAGGTAACCTCCCGCCACAAAGAACAGAATGGCACTGATGAACGAAAAAACCGTCATCACCTTTGATTGACGAAGCCTGTTGATTAACAGAATGGTAAAAAAGATAAAACTGATTCCAAAACATAAATAGATCCCCCGGTGTATGAGTACAAGGGTAAAATTCCCCATGCCGGCAATGTCGGAGATAACCATTGGAACGTGAAAAGCCATGTAATCGAAAAGATAGTAATACTTAACCTGGAGAAAAAAAAGAGTGGTACCAATGTAGCCCAGAACAATCAGAAAGGTGATGGCCTGATTGCGTATCAGACTCATCAAAACAAATGAGAGCCCCATGATAAACACCAGGGTAGGCAGGCTGATCAGTAGCGGATAGATGGCATAGGCTCTCCAATGAATGGCAGTTCCCGTAGTTAACACATTAAAAATAAGAGCCATCGATAAAATAGCAATGTTAAGAATAAAAAAGATTTGCAGGGCTCCCCAGGTTTTTCCGATGACATATTCACCGTTGGTCATCGACCTCATATAGATTACACTAGTCGTATCCAGATTTTTATCCCGGCTTAGAAAATCGGATGTCAGAAAAACAGCAGATATGGCTTGGATCACATTAAATATAAGCAAGTTCGAATAGGGAATGGCCGACGGAATGCTTCGCATGGCCCATCCGGTGTCGCCACCGCCTCTGACAAGCAACATCAGATTCATAAAAAAGAGAAGGAGTAGCGACAAGATGCTGAAAATCCGGAAAAACCAGCTTCTCATCAGCGTTTTCCGTTCATACATAGCTATGGAGCGAATCGTGTGCAGTACCACCATACGTAGGTCATTCAATTATTAGTCTGCGTTAAATCTTTGTGTCATAGTCATCCACATGTGAATCGTTGATCATCCACACGGCGTTCAAAGGTAACAATAATTGTATAAAAAAGCGAACAGCTGCCAGATTCAAAAAAATGAACCGTAGCTCATTGATCCCAATCGGATCACCCGAAGGGAAAATCCCCATTTTTTTTGTAATATTGTCACAAATTAAACAATCAATCCAAATGATCAAAGCACTTCTTTTTGGAATCGCCATGATGATCATTCCGGCGGTGCAAGCCTTAGCGCCGCCGCTGTCGGCACTGTCGAAGCATCATTCGCTGTTGCCACCGGCAGTCCAAACAATACAAGCAATGGCTTCTGCAACCACGCTGTCAACACAGCCACTTACCGCCACCGTGCCACCGGTTGCGCTCCGGGCACGATCCGGCGCATCCGTGAGTGCACAGCCCAAAAGCCCGGCCTATGAGCAGCCGCTGCACATCCTGGTATTTTCGGGTACGGCAGCCTTCCGCCACATGTCGCTCTCACAGGGCATTCAGATGATCCTGGATCAGTCGCCGGAGCAGAACTGGGTTGTCACGGCCACGACCGACGGGGCATTATTCGACGACCGGCTCCTGCCCCGCTTCGATGTGATCATCTTCCTCAATCCATCGGGCTGTCAGGAGGAAGAGGGTATGCGCAGCTTTTACAGTGGTTTTGGCCACACCCACGAATCGTTTGAAAACCCGCTCATCGTGGAGCACCTCACCCGCGCCATCAACTGGGCCGGCAAGCGGAAATAAATATGCGGGTTCCAACGAACCATGAAAAAGTATTTTATCAGATATAATCGTTGTTAAAAAAAGATTAGAAATTAAATTTAAATGAAACCAAAAAAAGATGTTTTATTGAAAATGCCGGTCAAAACGCTGATCGTTTTGTTCACGGTTCTGTTAACCGCGTGTGGCGGACAACAAAAGGGACCTGCGGTGGTGCAGGTAATCCCCCAACCCAATGAGTTAATCCCGGGAAACGGGTGGTTCAGGCCAGCCGAAACCATGACCTTAGGAATGAATGAAACCACCCTGGAGCCACTGGCACAACGCTTTGCATCTGCATTAGCCGGAACATGGAACATCCGACTGTCGGATGAAGAGCGCACCGACATCCGCCTCGAGTTCCATTCTGCCGGATTCCCGGAGGCTGAGTCATACGAATTGCAGGTCACCCGCAAGGGAGTCGTTCTGAAGGCCGGTTCCCTGCATGGGATCTTCAACGGACTGCAGTCGCTTCGGCAGATGCTGATGGCTGCTGCGAAAGACCCGGCCGGACAGAAGATTGCTGCCGTTACGATCAAAGACCACCCCCGCTTCGGATGGCGCGGGCTGATGCTCGACGAGTCACGGCACTTCTTCGGCATGGAGCGGGTGAAGGAGCTGTTAGACCAGATGGCGTTGCAGAAGCTGAACATCTTCCACTGGCACCTCACCGATGAACCGGGATGGCGCATCGAGATCAACGGGTATCCGCTTCTCACCGAAGTAGGTGGAGCCGGCAGCAAGAGTGATCCGAACGCTCCCGTTCAGTTTTACACCCAGGAGGAGATTCGTGAAATCATTGCCTATGCCGCCGACCGGTTTATTGAGGTGATCCCCGAGATCGACATGCCAGGCCACGCCACAGCCGCCAACCGCGCATACCCCGAATTCTCGGGCGGTGGCAGTGAGCGCAATCCCGAGTTCACTTTCGATCCCGGCAACGAAGGAACCTACGCCTACCTCACCGCCATCCTGCGCGAGGTGGCTGGCCTCTTCCCTTCTAAATATATCCACCTGGGCGGCGACGAAGTGCACTTCGGCAACCAGCAGTGGAGCAGCAATCCAGGCATCAAGCGACTGATGAAGCAGGAGGGCCTCGAAGATATGTTAGCCGTGGAGAGCTACTTTGTAAAGCGTATGGCCGACTCAATCGCCATGCTTGGCAAAACGGTCGTCGGCTGGGATGAAATCGTTGACCATGGCCTCAGCAAGGAGAACTCCGTGGTGATGTGGTGGCGCCATAACCTGCCCGTAAAGCTGGAAGCAGCGCTGCAACAAGACTACCCGGTAGTGCTCTGCCCCCGCAGT
>CAZILU010000070.1:0-15757 GCA_964540165.1 uncultured Mariniphaga sp. | reverse complement strand
ACTGGAGTGAGGTGTATGCGAAACTGAATACAACCGCCGATTACAACGCTCCCAGTGGATATCTGATCCAGAAAGGATATAATCCGCGAATGATCTACCATGTACAGCAGTATGAAGAGACCCCTTCGATTCTTTACCGGTATGCCGAAGTACTGCTCAACTATGCTGAGGCAAAGGCTGAACTGGGAACATTGAACCAGGAGGACATCAACCGTTCGGTCAAAAAACTACGCGACCGTGTGGGGATGCCGAATCTGGAAATCGATAATATCGTTGCCGATCCGGCATGGGATTTCCCTGAGCTGTCGCCCATCCTCAATGAGATCAGGAGAGAACGACGCATTGAACTGGCAGCTGAGGGTTTCCGCTGGGATGATATTGCACGTTGGGCTGCTGCCGACGAACTGATCGTAGGGAAAAGACCTAAAGGATTTCATGCTTCTCAAATCACCAGCGAGAATCCATTTCCTATCGATGAAAACGGATACCTTGATCCGTTTAAAAATGCCATGCCAGATGGTTATGGCTTTCAATTAAACCGCGATTACCTGAATTCAATACCGGAAAGTGAAATCGTTCTGAACCCGGACAATCTGACGCAAAACCCGGGTTGGGATAATTAATTCAATTTTTTAGTCGCTATCAACAGAAGAGATCGACTGTCCGGGATTAGTTCCATCCAATAAACCATCAAGAGCTTTTTGACAATTTATCGGGGCCTATGGATACCAATCTCCGGACAGTTCTTTTGTTGATAGACTAATCACTCATCTTTTCAGAATAAAGTATTTGACCATTCTCACACAGCGCCTTTTGAAGTACCAGGCAGGAAAAAATCACATTCAGGATTTCAATTGGCTGAGTGCTGTAACTTCTTACCTTAAAGTAGCAACTTCAAATACCCGCTCAGACAGTTCATCAATACGGGTAATAAACTGAAAATTATTTTGTAAGGAAATCTCATGAAACAACAAATCATTGGCAATTTTACTCCGGAAAAACCATTGAAAGTCTTTCGAACTGCCAACCTGAAAATCGGTAATTTTATCATTCCGAACTTCGATTGGATAAACAACGATTACATAAAAGAAATTGGGGGGAAAAGAATCCAAAATATTTTGCACAACATGTCCTGCATGAAACCTGGCAAATTTCAACGGACTGTCATTCTTTGCACCAGCTCGTTGTTGGCGAATCCCATTGGAGAATCCTTCTGATATATGATCAACGAAAACCGCCACTGATGTTAAAAAAATTACCATCTCAATCTCAGGAACCAACGTAAGCGTTCTCACCAGTGAAGCCGTATTACGTATTTCCGGAATATACAA
This sequence comes from uncultured Mariniphaga sp., assembly GCA_964540165.1. Lineage (GTDB taxonomy): Bacteria > Bacteroidota > Bacteroidia > Bacteroidales > Prolixibacteraceae > Mariniphaga. The sequence continues at coordinate 14,426 of CAZILU010000070.1, read as the reverse complement.
AACCGAACCATCTGGTCTTGTCGGCAATCGTAACGGATAACCGCAATGAATTAAAATATTACAGTCATGAAGAAAATCAAGCCGCTGATAATCATCTTCCAGGTCGGCATGACACAATTCCAGATTCTGATGTACATACAATCCGGACAGTATGCCAATCCTTTTCCCCTTTCGTAAGGAAGAGAGCGGAATTTTTACGATAAAATCTTCTGCCAAAAATTTTAATGAAACAAAACACCCCAGGAACTCATCTCCGCCAATAATTGCAACTCGTTTCATAATGAATGATGCTTATCTGATTCAGTTAATGATTTACGATTTAAAAATTACAACAAAAATTTCGACTATTTAATGCATTAAATGTTAAAAAAGACTAATTAGTCTTTTTTTATTAAAAATCAATATGCCAATATTTTTATGCAACAATAGCTTTTTGATAATTTTTATGATATTTTTTGACATTTATACACAATCCTAATCAATAATACCTAAAAAAAATCATTTTGTATATGAATAAAAATATCGGGTTTATTTTTAATGTTATTCAACATATTATCACCAATTCACAGCGCCGTAATTTTGAGAAAATAATTCAAAAACTTAAAACAGATCATTATGAAAAAGTTACTCACAACAATCTTGGTATCAGCCTTAATTACAGGGAGTTCCTTTGCGTCAGGGAACAATATACCGTTAATTGGGTCAAAGGCTCCTTCGTTTACGGCACAGTCGACCAATGGAAAAATAACATTTCCCGAAAGCTATGGATCAAGTTGGAAGATCCTTTTAAGTCACCCACAGGATTTTACACCGGTATGCACATCAGAGCTGCTTGAGCTGGCTTATCTGCAGGAAAAATTTAATGAAATGGGAGTTAAACTTGCCGTTATTTCCACCGATGATTTGAAAATGCATCATTTATGGAAAGCACACCTTGAAGACATTAACTACAAGGAGAGGGGAAAACAAAAAATCCATTTTCCTATTCTTGATGATTCAAAAGCGGTAGTCTCCAAAATGTATGGAATGTTACACAATCAGGTAAGCACAAACAGAGACATCCGGGGTGTATTCATCATCGATTCAAATAATATAATCCGTTCGGTAAATTTCTATCCAATGGAGGTTGGTCGAAACATGGAAGAGATTGTACGGATTATTGAAGCCATGAAAATGGCTGATAATGAGCAAATTCTTACTCCGGCGAACTGGACAAAAGGGGATGATGTTTTAGTTCCGCATTTCCCATACTCTGCCGAACAAGTCGCTGATAATCCAGACATTAAAAATCAATTTTACAACATTGGCGATCGCCTTTGGTTTAAAAAAATAAAATAATTGCCGTGATTGCATAAAAAAAATATATAAACACCCGATCCTCATCCGCATTTAAAATAGCATTTATCCGAAATAGAAACCATCCCGATATCGGGATGGTTTCTATAATTATGAAAGCATCCTTACCATGTGATGCTATTTTGCTCAGGCACCCTTAAATTGACAATCACTGGATCAAATGCTGATTTAATTTACAATGAATGGGTGATGTCGTCATTTATTAAAAGTTTTGATTCCTTCAAATACAGCGATAACATTCTCTACCGGCACATTCGCCTGTACATTGTGCACAAAGTTAAAGACAAAACCTCCATCTTTAGCCATTATATCACACGTTTGAACAACGGCACTCCTGATTTCTTCGGGGGAACCAAAAGGCAGAAGTTTCTGGGTATCAATACCTCCTCCCCAAAAAACCAATTCTTTACCATACCGGTTTTTTAGGAGTGAAATATCCATTCCGGCGGCATTTACCTGAACTGGATTGATAATGTCAAAGCCGGCTTCGATAAACCGGCTCATAAAACTTTCCACCGCACCACAGGAGTGTTTGAATGTTTTCCACTTCGTATGTTGATGAATCCAGTGATTGAGGCGCTTATAATAGGGCAACCATAAGTCATCGAACTGCTCAGCCGAGCAAAAAGTGGAATTCTGTGTCCCGAAATCGGTTCCGCAAATAAAAACAGCACTGACTTTATTTCCAATCCGTTCATAGATCTTTCCCAGATTTGAAATTGCTATTTCAATTTGCCTGTCGAATATTGCTTTCACATAATCGGATCGCATGATGGTTGACATGTACCATTCGGCGATATCCCGGATTCCTTTGGGATGCTTTAAATTCATTGCCGGAACCAGGGCAATATCACCCAATGCAGTTCCGCCAAAAGTGGCAACAACGCCTTTGCCGGTTTGAAAGGCAAGGTCTATTTCCCTTTCCCAATAATCCAACTCCTCTTTCGTAATTGCTCCAAACTCCTCCAGGTTATCTTCAACGTTCAAAAGATTTTCGTCAATGGGATCCTGTCGAACGATGGCATCAAAAAAATACCCGGTTTTGGGCATCTTTCCGGATGGCTGAGCATTTTTATCCCCCTGAGGAAAAATATAAAGGCTACCATCCTCTCCGGTTTTTGTTTTAAAATCTTCAGGGACCAGAAGCTCCTGGCCCCAGGGTGACCTCCACGCTTTTAACGGAGGTTGGTTATTAAATCCGAACATGTTGTTCATTCCCGTTACACCAACAACATCAATGCCTAATGCCTCAATAACATCGGGGTCCACTTCACCCAGCATTTGATAGGGTTCAATAACTCGAACCGGCTTTCTTTCGAAACCTAACTGTTCCCTAAGGCTGGAAAGGGTCAACACATGAATCCCGGTTACTGCCGTAGACCCCAAATCAACTACCACCCGGTCCGGTTGTTGATGTTTCAGTGTTTTTTCCAATAGAATTCTCGAATTCATTATATACAGTTTATTTGTGAATTTCCTGAATCGTTACAGGTCCTAACAGCCCGGAAGAGAGTGGTTCAGTAAACCGAAATGACCTCATGGCGGCATCGATAGTGAATGTATATCTGCCCGTTAAATACTTTCTGCCTTCAAGAAAGCCATGATCAAACGTGACAGTTCGGACATTGGCATCAGGTTCCAATCGATCGCCCAACAACCGGTTTATCCATCGGTTGGCAACCTCTATTTCAAGGTTATTATCTCCCGCCTTTAAAGCATTTGTAATTTCAATGCGCCAGGGTGCACACCAAATGACGCCCAGATCATGTCCGTTTAATTTTACCCGGGCAATGTCATTTACCTCACCAAGATCAATAAAATAAGATCCGCTTTTTGTCTTAACATCACTTAAATTAAATGATTTCCTGTAAGTTGCTATTCCGGAGTAATATTTGATACCTCGCATGTCATGTTTTGTCCAGTCCTCCAGTTTTTCAAATCTGATCTCTTCGGGGCCACCCCATTCCGGATCGAACAACAGATCCCAGGCCCCTTCGATGGTCAGTATTTTTTTATATTCCGGAAAGTTACCTTTTCCGATATGCTCCGGATTTTTGCCTGATTTACCAATATTGAAAACAACAAAATAACTTTCATAAGGAAAATACTGAAGTGGAATGGTTGTGATCCCCTGATCGACCGAATAATCGGTAATTTTTCGCACCTCTCCGGTTGTCCCAATCCACAGTTCTGGTTCTCCTACGGCCCGGAAGGAGCACTCCGTTGCCTGAAAAAAACCGGTTCTGTTCGCTGTAAACCAGATATCTTTATCTTTGGTTTTGCGATGGCCATACCGGATGGAGTTATTTGCAGATCGAAAGTCGGGGTCAATCTTCAAGCTCGTCAGTAGTTCAACCGTTTGTTCATAATCGGGATAGAGCGATTCCGAATTGATTTGGGTAAGATCTCCACCCCAAAAAATTCGTCCTTCCCCGTACTTAATCTCTGAAATATTCCCGGGAGGTTGAAAAGTCCCCCAAAGATTTTCTGCCAACGCTTTTACCTCTGCATCACAAGTTGGGTATTCTGCTAATCCCGGTGATTTCACCGGTGGAATACCAACCATTTTTGCCACCATTTCAACCATCACAAATTTTAAAAATTTTCGATGTGAAATTTTTAACCGGGATATCTGAATTTGAGTCACAAAAATAAAAAATATTAGGTCCTGATAAAAGTATAAATTTTAGCCCAAAACGATCCTTAAACCAGCGAATAAAACTCATCGATATATTACAAAATACCTCTAAAAGTATTGTCGAAAAAAAAACTGTTTACCATCCTTTCGTTCCTTCTTTTAATGATAGTGGAAATTGCTCAGCTAACGAGTTATCTGAAGGAAGAATACTGACCGAATAAAACCTGTTATATGATTTGTTTTTGATTAAACCCTTTTCCGTTAACATTGGCCTGATTAAGATACGACCGTCAGATCAGGAAATAATTTTATGATTATTTTTGATAGTCATTTTCAACCATTTTTCAACGATAGATAATGAACAATAAATCAAGAAGAGAATTTATAAAATGTACCTCTATATTAACGGGGACTGCTTTACTGCCGATGATCCCTTTTCCATCATGCCGAAGCATTGATCTGACTAAAAATCCGGGAGGGGCATCGAAAAGGGAATCAAAAAATGTATTGGGAAACAGCCGGATAATTCCCAACATAATTGACAGGCAAATCTGGTTTGTTGATAATCGTTATAACGGAGAATATCGCCCCATTCCATCAGATCCCGACTTTCGCTATTTTTCCGGATTTCCGGCTATTCCAGGCTCTCTGCCTGTTTCTTTTGAATGGGGAAAAGAAAACTTTTATAGTGGCAATGGCGGCTATATAACCGATAATGTCTTTTGTGAACCATCGAAACCGATGGTGGTCCAACTTGCAAATTCAACCCCGGGCCAAGGAGATACAGGAACAGGCTCCCCCCAGTATAAAGTGTGGTATCGTGTTTCAACAAACCGGGGCAAGACTTTTTCTCCGCTTAAACAGGTAATCGTTGATGGCTACAGCAGTAAAAATCCAATCGAGGGGGTTGTCATTGGCCGGAATGGGTTTAACGTTGATTTTACCCGGCCTATCATAAAAGCCTCGAACGGTGAGATCATTGTTCCTGTTGGACTACATCCCTGGGATGATGAAAAACAAAAAATCTACCTTCCCGTTTCCAACGCATTTTTGTTTCAAGATGCCGGGGCGTTAATAGGAAAATGGTTGCCCAACGGAAACGATATTCAATGGGAATTTGGTGGATGGCATAGAATCGATTACAACAAGTCAACCAGAGGGTTATCTGAACCAACCATAGTCGAATTAAATACCGATGGAAAATTTGCCATGGCAACACGATGTTCAAATACCGGCCGGCCTGAATTACCAGGCTATGCATGGGTTTCATTTTCTAATGACTATTGCCGGACATGGACAGAACCAAGGCCGTTAACCTATTCAAATGGGGATCATTTTTTTGCACCAACCGCACACTCTACCGTGATCCGGCTAAGAAAATCAGGGCGAGTCTACTGGATCGGAAATATTAATGAAACGAATCCCAAAGGCAGTCATCCACGGTATCCGTTGGTAATGGCCGAAATTGATCTGAAGACGTTTGGCTTAATAAAGGAGACATTGGTTGTTTTAGACACCAGGCATGAAAATGAAGATCTGCAAGTGCAGCTCTCAAATTTCAAAGTGATGGAAAGTGTGGATAAGGAAGAGATTATCGTCGTCTGTACCAGAAGAGCGGGACGTCAGACGGCAGAACATCCATCCTGGTATAGAGTAAAACTATAGACAAATCTTATCCGAAAGCAGGTTCGATCGTTGATAAATAAAGATTCACAATCAAAATTAGTACATCAGTATAAATATTTTCAGTAAGTTTGAATGGTAATTTTTTTAAATAGTACAGAAATGAAGATCAAGCTTATACTTTTTGTAATCGCCTTATTTACAACAATAAAATTCTATGGACAAAAATTAGAATCCTGTTGTTCCGATGTAATACTCACAAGCTACTCTGAAAAATTGTTTACATCTGTCCCGGTAACAGACCAGCAGCTCGAACTGATTTTGAAGTGTGGTATAAAATCACCCAGTGCCAAAAATATGCAGCCATGGAAGTTCACGGTAATTAAGGATGAGCCAACGATGAGAGAGATCATCAAAAATATTGAACCAGGTAATGTGGTAATTATTATTTCGGGAATTGAAAGAGAAGATGGTACCACTCCGGATTTTGACTGTGGGCTGGCTGCGCAAAGTATGGTCATTGCAGCTCATAGTCTAAGTCTCGGTGCCCGAATATATGGGAGTCCGGCCGGGAGAATAAATTCAAACAGAGAGTTATTCCAAATCCCAGAGGGTTACAAAGCAATAGCGGCACTGCGAATTGGCAACGTCGATAAGGAAGTGGACGCTGTATCAACAGCTTCACCCCGAAAGGCCCCTGAAGAGATTATAAACCAAAATAATTAATCCCTGACACACCTGACACTCGCTCCCGCTTTCCGGAAATTATAATACCGGAGGATACCGTTACTTTGGTAGCTTAAATACCGATACCACGATGTATTAATATCGTTCTCCGTGCTACTCCACCACTGACCATTTGATAGAAACGCGTAGAAACCACCAGCATCTCTGCCACTTACATAACCCCCGGGAAGAGCCGAGAATCCGAAATCATCGGTGCCGTTCCCGGCATCAAACCAACCGCTTGTTGTTTTCAGATGTCCTCCTACCCCCGTCCACATAATGCCAGATATTTCATAGGGTCCCATTTGTTCACTAATGTACTGAGCAAGTTGTTCCCATTCAGTGTCACTTGGAAGGTGCCAGCCAACAGGGCAGGCCACGATAGCCGCCGGCCAGTTATATAAAACACCATAAACAGAATAATTCGAAACTGCCTTAGCCTCAGTCGTCTCATAACCTCCATAGCCATAAACATAGTAATAGGGATCTGTAAAAGAACCTTCAGTTGAAGGACTCACCGAAGGCAGATAGGCCAGATTTTCGGCCATCCAGCATTGATCTCCGATTTTCACTGTCTGATATATGTGACCATCTCTTTCATCAACAAATGGCTGTCCACAGGTCCATTCGTCTTGTATTTCCTCGATATCAGATATTATATCTTCACCGATTAAGGCATCAATCGTACCTTCAGAAATTAAATCTTCCAGTTGGTTTTGTACAGCTCTAAGTTGATTGGAAGCAGCACGATCATTCCCTTTTTCCAAACTTTTCCTGGCATTTTTTAGCTTTAAAATTAGAGAATTGGCAATACCAGAGTCCAAATAACCCTCGGCAACGTATCCTTCAATCTTAAAAATAAGCTCATCAATTTCTTCATTTGAAATGGTTCCGCTTTTTAATTGATTCTCTGAGATTAATTCAGATTCAACGGTCATTGACTCTTCATTCTGACATGAACATAAAAAAAGAAACGGGGCTAATACCAAAAATAAAATCATTTTGTGTGCAATTGTTCCAAAAACAACTACTTTTTTCATAATACTGGTTTTTAATTGTTTATTGCGATTTAAATTAAAATCATTTTACAATGCTGCCCGAACATTAGTATATACAGGCAATGTTTGACAGAAAAAACTATGATCTGTTGATTTAATGGAAGGTCTGTAGAAGCTCGTTTTCCTCAATACAATTTACGAAAAAAATATCTTCGTAAATCCATTCGCAATAGTATCATCTAATAAAAAAAAATTGGGAATTACATATTTGCAATACACCGTTAAAATTACGTTCTGCAAACAGTAATCCCATTTTGATGTCAGACAGAGCACTAAGCCCCATATGCATTAATTAACTAATTTTATACCCCAAATTATATTTATATGTACATCACTAATTTTAAGCACTTTCTCGATAAAAATGGCAATATATCAAAAGACATGCCCAAAGAATCACGTGAACTCGCCAATTTTCTTGCTTTATTAATTGATGATGCATCAACAGGTGATTGCGATGCCGAACCTACAATCAGATGCATTGAAAAAAAATGTGAAGGTCTAATTGTGCCAACATTAATTGAAGAAAAAGAAGAAATTTACTGGAAATGCGTTGCCTGTAAAAACAGTGGCGTAATTTCAAATTGGAAGGGAACAAAATGGGATAATAAATCAATTCGGTGACAGACTTTAAAATAAATTGGTAAAACAGACAAATATTTTGCTAATACATTTTCTACTACGAACAATCGAGTAGGTTGGGGGATTACAAATAAGTGAATCAATGGGGCATCAAAATCTGGCAATTACCCAGGCCTACCTGAAAGAACTTGACAACTCGCTTGTTGATGAAGCAATGGAGGTATTATTGTAACCTGGTTTTTTAAAAGTTCACGATCTTGTATGTAAACAAATTTGTTTATATTTGTAAAAATAATTATCATGAGCACTATCGAAAAAAATATCGCGCTTTTAAAGGGTATACATCCGGGGATTATCCTTGAAAGGGAGTTGAAAAAAAGAAAACTTCCCAAGCGGCGTATTGCGTTATCTATTGGTGAATATCCTCAACTTTTGGGGGATATTACCAAAGGAAAACGTCGCATCAATCCGGCACTATCCATAAGACTGGGTGATGCTTTGGGGATCGATGAAAGCTTTTTTGCTGTATTGCAAGCTTATTACGACATTGAGCAACAAAAGAAAAAACAAGCCCTGAACGACCGGCCCAATTTAAATCTTCTGCGACCAGTTTTGTTCTGGGATACTGATATAAACTCAATTAACTGGGAAAAGAGCAAAGTAAGTGTAATAAAGCGCATTTTTGAGCGGGGTAACGATCAGGAGATTTCCGAGATAATGCGTTTCTATGGGAAAAAGGAAGTACAAGCCATCTTAGCCCACATCTCAAAACGTTCTTCAGTATTGGAAAGCAATATCAAGAAATATTTTCAGTGAGTAAATGATCAGCCAATTAAAATACAACACTGTAAAGTCACAGCTACGCTCAATTTTGTCGTGGTTGATGGCTGAAGAATTTTTCACTCCTTTTCGTCTGGTAGGAGGTACTGCCTTAAGTTTGCAGTTAGGGCATCGTGAATCTGTTGACATTGATTTGTTCTCCGATACTCCTTACGGTGAAATTGATTTTGAGGTAATAGACAAGCACCTTAAAAATAATTTCAAATACGTTGATTCTCGTGAAGGTCCGGTTGCAATGGGTAAATCATATTTTATTGGCAATTCAGCAGAAGACTGTATTAAACTTGATTTGTATTATACCGATCCTTTTATTCGTCTCGCTTTGGTGATTGACAATATAAGGCTTGCCACCCTCGACGAGATAACAGCAATGAAGGTCGATGTTATGAGTCGTGGAGCCAGAAAAAAAAGATTTTTGGGATTTACATGAATTGTTAGACTTCTATTCAATCCCTCAAATGATTCAGTTGCATGAAGAGCGTTATCCGTACTCACATGATGCTGATGAAATACTCAGAAACTTTACCAATTTTGAAACAGCTGATAATGATTTTGAACCGATTTGCTTAAAAGGTAAATATTGGGAACTCATTAAGCTGGATTTTGTTGAGGCAATCGAGACCTTAAACAATGAAGAATCTTAGATTCAATTCGTTCTCTTTTACTTTCTCTTAGGGTCGGTATATATTTCGTACTGGGAGAGTGCTCCCATTCAACCCCGTAAACACTTCCTGCAACATTTTCGGAAAATTTTCAAAAGGAAAAGAAATAAATAATGAATGGAAAAGACGGAAGTGTTGATGCGGGATTTCAAAAAGTTTTAACCGGAGTTTACGCAGGTTAAGTCTTTTTGATATTAGGCTAGTGCGATGGGAGAAGTTAACTCTTCCGGTTTTGGAATGAATGGCTTTATGTCGGAAGCTTTTGAAAACCCGGAGGGCTTGTTTTTCGGAAATGTAGTTATTTTGTAAAGGGGTTGTGAACTTAAGGCTTTGGAAACTGAACCTTCATCTGCTTTTCTGCTTTTTCTGCTGGGCTTGCTGCTGCTCTACTATGCCAGCCTGGTGGATTTTTCTGGTTTAAAAAAGAGTTCAGGAATATTTCCCCGCATTACGAGAATGAGCTGGCCCCGGAAGAGGGTGATCATGACTTCCAGCCTATCACGGTCTCATCGAATCAGCTCCCTTCCGAAATTGTGCCTCTCTGTTTTCATAGAATTACAGACCTTGAAATCTGGCAGAAAGCAACCAACGAAGAGGGAATAGCAAGATGTGTTTTTGTTCCACAAAAACTCTTGTGCCTGTCCGGCAGGGACTTTTACCTGGCGGTAAAAGCTTGATTAATTCTGCTGATTATTTCCATCCGTGCATTCATCCATCCGTGCAGAAAATTATTTTTCATACCTAACAAATATCATATTCTATTTGAAAAACTCTTTGGAGCTTTGATGTCGGATCGCTGTAATCTTTTTTCTTACGAAGGTTTTCAGGTTTTCATTTAGGAGATAAAAACCCGGCCCATTAATGGAGCCGGGTTGCAACAATTATTTATAAACCGAATTGGGGAGCAGCCACTCCCCGGTTCATAAACTAAGAGCAAATGTACAAAAAATTAGCATCTGTTTTTATGCGAAAAGATTTTTCGCATCAAGAGTACTTCCCAAACCCGGAATTCATCCCAAAATCTCAACGTACGTTCGGTCGATTATTCATTGGGTTGATTATTCTTTTTTTTTAAATAACTACATTTTTTAACCCGCGCCATTTTTATACAAAACGATCGGTTTTGTATGGCACATAAATTTAACAGATCATGGAAAAAATCAGACTTTTTTGGGCACTTCTGTTTTTAACAATCCTTTCGTTGGAGGGCCATTCACAGATCCTGATAAACAGTAACGGACAGGTTGGTATTAATCAATCCGTTCCGGGATATAATCTGGACTGGTATGGAACAGGCCGTTTCTGGTCCGGCTGGGGCCAATTGATTTTTGATTCCAGCGGCAGTGGAAATACGGTAAATATGCATCCCGCTGAAGACTGGGTGGGCAGCCTGGGCACAATGGATAAGAAGTTCAACCTGATTTATACCCACACCTTGTATTACAACAATTTAGTGGATTGGTCGGATGAGCGGTTAAAGGAGAATATTCGACCCCTGGAAAGCAGTCTTGATAAGATCAGGCAGCTCAATGGTGTGGCATATAACATGAAAAAAGAGTTCTACCACATCAGTGATCCTGAAATCCTGGCAAAGGTGATGCAGAAGGATAGTAACGATTTTGGTTTTTTGGCCCAGGAGGCGGAGAAGGTTATCCCGGAAATTGTCTCGATCGATCCGGGCTCTGCAATGTACTCGGTCAACTATGTAAAACTGATCCCCGTTCTGGTGGAGGCGATCAAGGAGCAACAGACTCAGATCGAAGAGCTGCAGGCACGTATTGAAGAATTGGAAACCATCAAAAAGTAGGATTCAATGAAACTGAAAGCAGCCTGTGCAATCACCTGTTTTATTGTTTTAAGCCTTACCTGTTATAGTCAGATCAACATCAATTTTTTGTACGATGCATCAGGCAACCGGGTTGAACGGGTAATTGACATGAACAAAAGCGCTCAATCGGAGCCGGGTGATTCTTCAGAGAATAATTACATCCGGGAGATGATCGGGAACGGGGAAATCACGATCTATCCCAATCCTACCCGGGGAATCCTTACCATTGAAATGGCGGAGACCGGTATCGAGGGATCATTGATATCCCTGCACGATCTGAACGGGAAACTGATTCTGCAACAGCCAGTCACAATCACTGTCAACGAAGTGGATCTAACCGGTGTACCATCAGGTATATACTTTTTAACTATCCTTATGGGAAACGATAAGGGTGAGTGGAAGATTATTAAACAATAACGATCAATCAATTCAAACAGGCAATAAACGCATGAACATCAAACTCAATCTTATTTTGGCAGGATTGCTTCTGGTTATCACAGCCCAGGGGCAGCCACTGGATATCATCCTGGATACCCCGGAGAGCGGCACTCAGGTACACCGGGCACGCCACAGCATCACCTTTACTTCGGGGTACTCTTACTCACCCAGCGGGGGCACTCTGTTGGCAGAGATCGTAAACCCGCTGATTGGCAGCGACATTGTTTTCAGCAACCCGGTAGATCCGGATACTTACACGATCAACACAGACCTGGCGGTGGGCACCCTGCCGGGATCCCTGCAGGTGGAGGGATCGGCAGGCTACGTTATCCCACTTGAGCTGCCTGCGGGCATTGCCGGTCTCCGGCCTTCTGTCAGCCTGCGGTATAACAGTAATTTTAATGACGGGCCGATGGGCATCGGCTGGGATCTTGGCGGTCTCTCCACCATTGCCCGGATCAACCGGTCCATCTATTTTGATGGGGTATCGGATGCTGTCAGAGGTAATAATTTTGATGCCTATGCCCTGGACGGGAAACGCATGATACAGACATCCGGGCTATATGGTGATGCCAGCTACCAGTACCGGACGGAGATGGAAGAGTTTTCAAAAATTGTATCCTATGGAAATACCGATGCAGGCCCTGCCTGGTTTATAGTATTCACCAAGTCGGGATTCATATATGAATATGGCAACACCCCCGACTCAAGGGTTGTATCGGAGCATGGCTACACGCTTGTATGGAAAGTCAATAAGATCACAGACAGGCACAACAACTACATCACATTTACCTATCTCTCCGGGGAAAAGGAAAGGCCGATCGGTTATATTCACTATACGGGGAACAGCTCATTGTCGCAGGCTCCCTTTGTGGAGGTCATCTTCAATTACAAACGGCGCGACAACGGGAGCCCCTATGTTTACGCGGGGGAGTTGTTTTCACGGGATATTCTTTTGGACCAGATTGAGATTAACAACAACGGGCAGCCGTATGGGAAATACGTCATGGAATACATGCAGGATGACTATGCCCAGTTGCAAAAGGTTACCCGCTACAGCAGTCAGGGGATGGGGATAAATCCCACCGTATTTGGATGGAGCAGTTCTGATGAACAGTTTACCCAATCGACGAACTATCCCGGCAGCAGTAACGAAGAGTTGTATTACACGGGAGATTTTAACGGGGACGGACGCATGGATCTGGCGGTTGCTCCCTTAAAAGCATCTTACACCTCGCTAGATAAATGGACGCTGTACCTGGCCGATGAGACCGGGGATCTGCTGTCCCACTCCCAGGGCAGTTTGAGTACCCGGTTTGAGACTTTTCTGACAGGTGATTTTGATGGCGACGGGCTGACCGATTTGATGATGCAGGAAAGCTATGGTGATTCGGTTTATCCCGATAAAAAGCGGTACTATTTATACCGCTCCACCGGAGAAGCATTTGTCAGGAGCTTTTTTTATTATGAGTGTTTTGATAATAACCGCCTGGATGTGATCGATTATAACGGTGACGGCAAGCTGGAGTTTATGTATCACGATGCCATCGATAACTGGTCGCTGGTCAGTTGCCGGGGTGATACCATCTATACCGGTCCCATCGCCTCATTTGGTGATGACTATGTTATCGACCTGGGGATGTATAACCGGATTGTTGACTTTAATGGCGACGGGCGTTCCGATTTGTTGGTATTGTTCAGTAACGGGTATAAGATCTATGAATTTATTGGCTCAACTTCCAGTTTCACAGAAAAATATTCCGGCACTGAAATCGCCTTTGGCGACTCGTTGCTTTTTGGTGACTTCAACGGTGACGGCACCACCGATATTATAAAAAGAGACAATGGCTCACCTGCCAGTTGGTCGCTTTTGTTCTTAACTGCCGATGGGTTTAAGCAGTATGAGTTGAGCTGTTTTGATCCGTTTGATATTACCTCGGATAACCGCGTTTTTGCCCATGATATGAATGCCGACGGCAAAACCGATGTGGTTTTTATCGGCAGGGGTGAAAGCTCTGAAAACAGCTTGAACAGGATTAACGTGGCGATCAGCCATGGCGTTGGTTTTACCACCACCGAAGATACTATCACCTCCGGGTTTCAGATTGGCTGCGATCACTGTTTTATGCCGGGTGATTACAATGGCGACGGGCGCACCCAGCTGTTCTACAAGAACGGGTTAACCTCGCGGTTGTATTCTTTTGCCCAGGGCAGTCCGGGGCACCTGGTAAACACCATCATCGACGGGTATGGTAACAAGACAGAACTAATCTATCATTCGATGTCCGACAGTGCCGTTTACACCCGTGGCACAGGTGCCACGTACCCGTTAAACGACTTTTGTTCCACCACCCCGCTGGTCTCGCGGGTGATTAGTGATAACGGGATCGGGGGATCAACCACGGTACGTTATCGATATGAGGGGGCCAAAGTGCACCGGCAGGGGAAGGGTATTTTAGGGTTCACGCGGGTTGCCGTGACAAATGAAGCCACGGGGATCTCGAGCGAGAGACACAGCACGATAGACACTACCTGTTTTTTTCCCCGGTTGCGCTATGAATACACCAAACATGGAAGTACCATTTTGTCCACGACCGAAAGCACGTGGAGTGTCACCGATTACGGGGATAAGCGTATTTTCCCTCATGTCTCCCAGGGGATACGCACCGACAACCTGA
>CAZILU010000069.1:8195-16553 GCA_964540165.1 uncultured Mariniphaga sp. | reverse complement strand
GATAGTTATGAGGGAATGGGGCGGTTCATTCTGATGCCGGAAGAGGGGAAAAACTACGTGGCCCAGATTGACGGGTACGATGAATTCAGGTACAATTTTGAGCCGGCGGTTAAGAACGGCGTGTGCCTGAACTATAAGCCGGATGGTAATTATCTGGTATTTACCACGAGCAGAAATATTAAAAACTACCAGCCGGCAGAGTACCTGCTGGTGGCATCTCATAAGGGGCTGGAGCTGTTTCGTTCCCAGATCCGGATGGAGGAGTTTCAGCATGCCATTCGTTTGTACAAAGGATTATTCCCATTGGGAATTTCAAAGATCACCCTATATCAGTCAGATGGAGCGATTATGGCTGAAAGACTGGTGTTTGTGAGGAATGAGAATGACCGTAAAATTGAGGTCAGGTTCGATAAACCGGGCTATCGAAAGCGGGAAAAGGCGGAGTTATCGCTGTCGTCTTTATTGCCTGAAAGCGATACTATACTATCGGCTGTTTCGGTTGCCGTTGTTGATGAAAATTATTTCAGTACCGGTGGCAACAGTCAGACCATTGAAAGCTATCTGTTGTTGGATTCAGAGCTGAAGGGATCGATCGAAGCCCCCGCGGCTGCTTTTATCGATGAGCCTACCATATCGGCATCTGAAAAGCTGGACCTGATTATGATGATCAACGGATGGAGAAGTTATTACTGGAACGAACTGGAGCATTATGCCGGAACAGAGTTACCCGGATGGGCCGATATTGGATTAACATTGAAAGGGACGGTTACCCGAATGCTAAGCCGAAAACCGGTTGAGGGCGGCAAAGTGGTTTTAGGACCTTTTTCGCGAAACTTCTCCATGGAAGAGACTACCACCGATCAGCAGGGGAATTTCACGTTTGACAAACTATACCTGAAAGACGATGCTGTGGTTATGATCAATGCTGAAACAGACAAGGGAAGCCGGAGAACCGGGATCACGTTAGAGCAACCATTGCTATTCGATACCCTGATCGATGCCCGACAGTTGCAGTCTGCCTGTTACGATATCGAAGCTGCTATGAGTTTCTATAGCGATGTCTATTACAGCCGGGAAACAGAGCAGGAGTTTGAAGTGGAACAGGGGTCAATTCTTCTGGATCAGATTGAGATTGTCGGTGAAAAGGAGATGCCCGGCGATGGCCATTTCAGGCTTTATGGTGAACCCGACCACTCGTTTAAACTGACCGATGATGATTTCACCTATGCCAACATTCTTGATTATCTTGAAGCCAAAGTACCCGGGGTGACTGTCATTGGTGAAGATATCCGGATCCGGGCGGGTTATGGAAATCCGCTGCTTCTGGTCGATGGATTGGAGGTAGAGTGGGAATATGTAAAATATCTTCCGATTGGCGATATCGATAAGCTTGAGATATTGAAAAGTTCTGCCAATATGGCCATTTATGGTGCTTCGGGAGGGAATGGCGTAATCTCAATTTTTACAAAAATGGGTTATGGCCAGTTCGATCACCGGTTTGTGCGCCAGGTGCCCGGAAGAATAACACCCCGCATTACCGGATTTCAGCAACCCGCCAAATTTTATTCACCGGTATATACACTGAACAACCTGAACGATCCGATGCCCGATATCAGACCGACCTTATACTGGGAGCCGGAAGTTTCCATACTGAGCGGAGAAGCGAAGGTAGTGTTTTTTACCTCTGATAAGGCTGCCAGGTATCAGGTTGTTGTTGAGGGGATCAGTAAGAGCGGAAAAATTATTTATGGTACCGGAGTGATGAACGTAACCCTTTAAAATCAACTGTTTTTGTTCAGGTCAGCCAATACCAGCCGGATTTCACCATAGGAGATATCGGCCCCTAATTTTCTTTTCATATCGTTGATGTTCGAATTCCCCTTTGATTCGTTAAAGCAGCGAACAATTTGATCGTAGCTGTTTTTACTGACAAGGCTAAGGATATCTATTTGGCCTTTTCCGACATAGAGGGCCAGGTGACTCTCAATGGTACCTTCTGCCAGATTCCGATGTATCGCGATCTCCGGAATGGCAAGTCCTTGTTTAAAAAGGGCGAGGCTTACCTCTTTGGTGTTTAGTCCGGCCATCTCCACCTCCTGCCGGGCATTCAGGGGGATGTCCATACCCTGTTTCTGCCGGTATTCCATAATTATGGCCAATAAATCCGATCCGAACATCTCCATCTTTGTTCCACCCATACCTTTGACGGCTTTCAACTTCTTAGCCGTTTCGGGTAGATGTTTTGCAATCTCTATCAACACTTTCCGGTTAAGGATTTTTGGTTCGGCAACGCCTGAGTCTCTGGCGAATTTTTTTCGCCATTCCAGCAATTTATTGTATAACTCTGCATTGGCAACGTTTGCATCTGGTTTTTGCTTCTGTGCTCTTTTAGCCGATTTTTCGATTGATGCGGTAGCCCGGGCATCCAAAAACCGTTTAATGGTGAACCCGCGGGCAACCGACCCAAGGCCGGTGCATTTGATTGTCAACTCACTCTCAAGACGTTCAAGCTGTTCATTGATCCGTTTGCGAAGATCCCGGTTATCCGTTTCCCATGTCAGTTGCTGCAAAGGTTTCTGAAGTCGATCTTCGATTCGTGCCAAGAAGTAGGCTGATGCATCGGTCAGTCGTTTTTGCAACACCGGGTTATCTTCGATTTTATTTTGATGATTAGCCATTTTGATGATCTGTCTGCGAAATCGGTCAGCAATTTCTACGATCTCTTCATTCAGAAAATTTTCCATTTTCGTGAGGTCTGTCTGGCAGCTTCCTTCCAATGAACCGGAATTATCTCTCCATATTTTCAAAAGATAGCGTATCGGAGCGATAACCGTGGAGAAGTTGAACAGCTCATCGAGCAGTTGCAGCTCATAGGCTTTCCGGTGTTTTTCTAACGCGGTTTGGTCGGGTTGGTTGTTTTCTATCTCACCGATAAAACTGGTGACAGTGCCATCATTGATAACACTTCTGATTTCCAGTGGTGTGCGAAGAATCATCCCTTCCAGGCTCTTGCAACGGCTTAACGCTACGTAAACCTGTCCGTGAGCGAAGGATTGCCGGGCATCGATAATTGCCTTTTCGAAGGTGAGTCCCTGGCTCTTATGGATGGTAATGGCCCAGGCTAATTTAAGGGGAAACTGACGGAACTGCCCCATGATCTCCTCTTCAATTTCGGCAGTGAGCTCATTCAAATGGTATCGGCTATTTTCCCACACGTCGGGTTCAACGGAGATGGGCGTGGTGTCGCCGGGGCAGAGTACCTCGATCTCATCTTTATTGACTTTGGTCACTTTACCGATTTTTCCGTTGTAATAACGTTTTTCAGCCGTTGAGTCATTTTTTAAAAACATCACCTGAGCGCCGGTTTTTAGTTCAAGTATCTCATCGGCCGGATAGGAGGAGTCGGGAAAATCTCCTTCGACGCTACAGGTAAAGCGATGGAGTTTGGTCTTTAGATTTTGCAGCCGGGCATCGTTGAGTTGCTTTGCCTGATGGTTGTGGGTAGTGAGCGTAATATACCCCTCCTCTTCTGCAGGAGAAAAATCGGGAATATACCTCCGGTTGAGGAGCTCCACGTCTGCTGTTGTCAGCTGATTGTCGCGCACCTTGTTGAGCAGGTCGATAAACTTCTGTTCCTGCTGACGATAGATATGCTTAAGTTCAATTCCGATGAAGGAGGATTTTTTTAGCGCATGGCTGCTGAAAAAGAAAAAAGTATCGTAGTATTTTTTCAGGATCTCCCGGTCCTCCTCTTTGACCACCGGAGCCAGTTGCTGAAGATCGCCGATCATGAGCATCTGAAGGCCTCCAAAGGGTTGATACCGGTTTCTAAACCGGCGGAGAACAGCGTCGATGGCGTCTAACAGATCAGCCCTGACCATGCTGATTTCGTCAATGACCAGCAGATCCAGGCTCCGGATGAGGTTGATCTTGTTTTTGCTGAACCGGTGGAAGCGCTCCTGACTCCTGGTTCCAGGTGCGTGATCTGGCCCTTCAGCCCGCATATCATTCGCGGGTATTTGTGGCCCGAAAGAGAGTTGGAAGAATGAGTGGATGGTTACTCCCCCTGCATTGATAGCAGCGACTCCGGTGGGGGCTACCACCACCATGCGTTTGGGAGAGCTCTTCCTCAGGTGTTTCAGAAAGGTGGTCTTTCCGGTTCCCGCTTTCCCCGTCAGAAAGATATTCTGATGGGTAAACTGAATAAAATCAAAGGCTAACCGGAGCTGATGGTTATTTTCAAACGACATAACGAAACATTTTGGGGTTTATGGGGCCCCTAAGTTAGAGAAGACCAGCGAAAAATGCAAAATCTAAATTATAAAAGTGCATCCAACTCCTTCATTAACCGACGGTACTGGTTTTTATCGGGTTGAAATGAGTCCAGTACCTCCGGATGCTCCCTGATCTGTCTGCAGATCACTACCCCCCGCTCCATAAGAATCTGCTTCTGCTTGATAGTCAGGTTGTTTAGGACTGTGATGGGATAAATTTTTTCTCTGTCGATGATATCTTTCAATCCGTTGCCTGCCGGGAAATCCCACCCCAGAAGCCGCAATCCGCTGCAGGTACCGTAGTTGACAGCATCGGTAGAGAAGCGGGTATTGGTTATCACCCCGCCCTGAAACTGAAATCCTTTATAGGTATCGGACATGGTGCGTTTATTGATGATGTCGTTTACCCTGGAGCGAATGTAGAGCGGCACCTGCACACTGATGATCTTTCCGGCGCTTTGCCCATATTTACACTCCACAAACATCTGCTCTTTGCCGCGGGTGGCAATGACATCAACTTCATGCGTCACACAAACGCCGTCAATCACCTTTCCCACCTCTGTTGCGTACCCTTCCAGCTCCAGAATTTTTCCGATGAAGTGTTCAAAAGGGTGACCGGTAGGCCCCATCTCCAAAATGGCATTTTTAAGTCTGTATCGAGAAGCCACGTGGGCTCTTTTCTTTCTTAGCAGCGCAAATGCCCGGGAGTAGATCTGACGGGTAGTGATCCCATCGGTGATCCAGGCCTGTATGTCGGCAGCGACCTCATCAATAATATCCTCTTCGGCACCGGCATTGCGCAGCGATTGTCTCAGTTTATCAATCCGGAAGGGTTCCACCTCCCCGGTGGCTTTTTTTATGAAGATGATCTCTCTGTTCGTTTCATTCATGTATTGATCTTTTATTGTTTGTGTTTATCATTTTACAATCGATAATCGGAATCCGGGAAATTTTCATTTTACGGGTATTGATCTATCGAAACTGGTTCTGATCATCCAACGTGGAAAAATTCTTCGACCAGTTTTTTTATCTCATCCGTTTGGCCCTGCAACTTCTTACTCAGACCGATGTCGTTATAGGCTTTAAGTTTTTTGATTTGACTGTTGATCAGGTTTCCGGGAAATATATTATCGTGTGTGAAAATTTCCTGTTTTCGTTCCAGTGCTTCGGCTGATTCAACACAGGATGGTGGAAGTGATTTCAGCGAGCTCCGTTTTTCTCGGAATTCGGGTTTAAAAATATTTACATCCACATAGAGTTCTTTGGCCAGATCGAGGGCATTGGGCATGTTGATTCCATGAAGGGCAGCGGTGATCAGTCCTGCCAGCGTGAGATAAATATCGGCCGATCCGTCGGCTACTCTGAACTCGAAGGTTTGTCGGGAGGGGATGGCGGGGAGGTGGTTGGTGTCGTTCGGATTGGCATCGCGGATCATCTCCCCGGCGTTTTTCCACCCCAGCGGCACCCTCACGACGACCGACCGGTTTCGGTCGGCCCAGCAGATATGAACCGGAGCCTCCTGGTCAGGAACCAGCCGCAGGTAGGAGAGGGGGATGGTATTTCCAAAGGCGGTAAGTGCATCGGCAGCGCTCAGAATGCCGGCGATCATCTTTCGTGAGATATCACTCAGATGGCCCTCCGGGGCGGTCAGGTTCACTCCGTCTTTTTCTACCATCATATGAAAATGCAATCCGCTTCCGGCTTTTCCGGGAGTTATCTTTGGGGTAAAGCTGACGTCGAGGCCATACTCATAGCTCAGTTTTCGCAGCATCCATTTAGCCAGCAGAACCTGTTCGGCTGCCCGCTCGGCGGTGGTGGGGAGGAACTCGATCTCGTGCTGTTCATAATACAGATCATCGTTGGTGAAGCAGCCCACTTCGGAGTGACCATACTTGATCTCACAGCCGGCATTGGAAAGAAGCTGAAGCACCTCAATGCGTAGTTGTTCAAATTTGGCAAAGGGTTCACTCTCGTGGTAGCCCTTCTGGTCGAGGCCCGGGTAAGCCCGTTCGGCGGGTGCGATAACATAGTATTCGAGTTCGCCCAATGCCAGGAACCGGCAGCCGGTATCCCGGGTAAATGCCTTTTCTGCTTTACGTAAAATATAACCCGGATCGCTCTCCAGAGGTCTTCCTTCGCTGGTATAAAAAGAGCAGAAGAGATCAAGCGATGGAATTTCAGCAAACGGATTGACAAAAGCCGACCGGTAGCGGGGAACCACATAGAGGTCGCTGCTGCCCGATTCAATAAAGGGGAAGAGACTGCTGCCGTCGACACGCTCCCCATAAGCGAGGATGGTCTCCAGATAACCGGCATTGTTAATCGGAAAGTTGAGCGTTTTGAGCTTCCCGTCGCCGGCAACATATCGAAAGTTAATCATTGCGATCCGATATTCCCGGCAGAAATGCAGGAGGTCGGCACGTGTGTATGCCGTGGCCGGTTTCTGTAAAAATTGCTGAAGTGTAGGAATATCCTTATTGAATTCTGTGTACATCATAGGGGAGAAAATATTAAAAAGTTTATAATTTACCAGGAAAAAGCACCGTAATTCTTCTTTTTTAGTAGATTGTTTACCGCTACCAGATCGAAATGTGCCGGATCGAACTCTTCATTCAGCCAATCCATATACGATTCAAACTCTTCATGATCCGGATTTTTCAGAATTTCCAACATCTCTTCATATCCCCATATGCCACCCACATCTTCGGGCGGACAGCTCCTCTTGCCACCGATGCAAACCGGGTATGATACCGCCGTATCTGGCGGAAGGATCTTTTCCAGCGTGATCTGGTGCTCCCAGCCATCGCCAAAATCGTATTCATATACGATGGAGTCTTTCTCCTTTTTTAACAGCGAGGATACGTTCATCCCTTTATAGTCGACACTGTTCATCTCATTCCAGAAATCATCGTCCGGCATCCGAACGGAATAGAAAATCCGGTCTTTTACGAACTGGTGCAGGTGAGTGTTGGTCCACCCCATGGTTATTTGAATAACCATATGAAAATCAGAGAGTAATAAGTCGGATGGGATCAGAACTCTTCGCCATATTTTGGGTTTGGAGCGCTTTAAAGCAATTTGAATCTGGTAAATTTTTTTGGCCATTTTTTTTTCAAACTTACATAAAAAATTTTGTCGGTCTCTGTTTGTATGGCCGTTTTTGTTTTTTAACCTGAATCTCTGTTATTGAATTGACAGGATAATAGCGTGATATATATCTTCGCATCAGGGGAGATAAATTTCCGCTAAATATACTTTCTCACACAAATTGAGGAAAAGTAAATGTAAAACGTATTTCATTTTTTCAATTTGGTTAGTTTTGAGCCGAAAAGTGATGTGTATGGTTTCGGTTTCCATTTCAGAAGAGATAAAATCGCGGGTGCCGGGAGTTGCCCTGGCCTGTATCTCCTGTAACGTTACGGTTCGGGAAGAGGCTCCGGCGTTGTGGAGTGAGATTGACCGGTCAGTGGCATCGGTTGCCGGGAGTTTGAGGGTAGAAGATATCAGCCGGTTACCGGCGGTTGCTGCCACCCGCAGGGCCTATAAAGCGTGTGGGAAGGATCCGGCCCGCTACCGTCCCTCGGCCGAAGCGCTGTTGCGTCGGTGTATACAGGGCAAGGGTCTCTACCGGGTGAACAATGTCGTTGATTTGCTCAACCTGGTATCGATCTCTACGGGATACTCCATCGGTGGTTATGATGAGGAGCAGATTGAGGGGGATGTGGTTTTTGGCGTTGGCAGAGCGGATGAGCCCTATGAGGGGATTGGCCGGGGGGTGCTGAATATTGCATCGCTGCCGGTATTCCGTGACAGTCGCGGGGCGTTTGGCACACCCACCAGCGACTCGGTACGCACTTCCGTAACCGATGCCACCCGCCGGTTTATGATGGTGATCATCGATTTTGGCATATCCGGTGGTTTGGAAACAGCAGCTGCGCTGGCAAAGGATCTGTTAGAGCGGCATGCCGATGCCCGTGACCTGCAGATCGAGATTATGAATTGAATAACTGTAAAAATATGTTTTTAGATAAAATTTGTGTACTGATCCTCCGGTGGGCCGGATGGAGATCGGCGGGAGTGGCGG
>CAZILU010000069.1:6729-8185 GCA_964540165.1 uncultured Mariniphaga sp. | reverse complement strand
GTTCCCGAACCGAAATGCATTATTGTGGGTGCTCCGCATACCAGCGGGTGGGACTTTGTGATGTCGTGGATATTCTACCGGTCGCTGGGAGGAAGAGCTAACGTGCTGATTAAAAAGGAGTTTTTTGTCTGGCCTTTGGGCTATCTTCTTCGCATGATGGGTGGTATCCCGGTTGACCGGTCAAAAGGCACCAACGTAGTGCGGCAGGTAATCAAACTGTTTAATGAACGGGAGCGGATGCATCTGGCCATTACACCCGAAGGTACCCGAAGGCTCACCAAACGATGGAAAGCCGGGTTTCATACGATGGCCCGCACGGCTAACATACCGGTATATATGGTCTCTTTTGACTGGGGACGAAAAGAGATGACTCTATGGGGAAAGTTTGAGCTGACCGATGATGCCAAAGCCGACATCAACCGGATGAAAGATTTTTATCGTGAAAAGGGAGTTCTGGGAAAACATCCGGAGAACTTCTCCACGGAACATGAGTGAAGTCGCTATTGTATTTGTTTGATTTATTAGATTTTATTATCGGTTTTATATGGATAACATTGAACTTTCGGTCGGGCACCTTATGCCCGGTATCTATTTGGTTCACCTGATCCGGGATGGTGTGCCATCGGTTCTGAAATTAACCATCGAGTAATTCTCAGTATTTAAAATTTCAGGTATTTTTTAGATTGTCCATTTTAAGGCATGGATTGTGATGCCAGACAATCAGTGAGTCGTTTTTCCAGTTTTTCCACCCCAAATACCCGGTCGTTGTCATACCAACCGGAAAACGTTCCATGTCCGGCCCGGTTTAGCTGCTCTTTCAGCAGTTCCATCTCACGGATACTCTGCTGCAGGTACTCTTTTCGCTGCGGTGTGCCGGCTGTTTCCCGGTACGCCCGGGTTAATGAATTTAGCATGCGGTTGAGGTGCAACATCCGATAGGCCTGGTTTCGCAGGTTATCATCGAAAAAGATTTGCCCCCTGTCCAGGGAAGCATAAATTTCATCTGCTTTCCGGGTTATCTGCTCCCACCGGATAATTGCCTCCCCGGTTCCTTTCAGGATGGCTTCAACCTGGTTCTCTGTGCCATTATCGGCCGGGACTACCCGGAAGTAGCCGACACTGCCCTTATCCGGATTATCGAGCCGGTGCCCCTCCAGCACATTGGGCCGGAACCGGCCTTTCTCCATATCGGTAAGGATCATCTCGGCTGCCCGTGCATAGCGCATGTCATGAAAAAGATACTGCCGTTCAAAGTCCGGCAGATCGCTCTTTTTCTGTTGCCAGTAGGCGTTAAAAAAGTCGTTGTAGAGTGCGGCGATTTCATTGCCGTATTGTTCTCCAAAATAGCGGTTGCTGAAATCCTGCAGAAAGTTACCGGCATGGAACTCCTTAAAATTCCACATCATTTGTGCATTGGCCGAGAGCTCCAGAACATGCTCCCGGATGTTGCCGGCAT
>CAZILU010000069.1:0-6719 GCA_964540165.1 uncultured Mariniphaga sp. | reverse complement strand
GAGAAGATCAGGTTTCCTCCGCTGATACTTTTCACCGCCCTGAAATTCTGTTCCATTTTTCGCGGTCCTTCGGCCTGCACCAGGTGCGATCCGCTGGAGGTGAACTGAAAGTTCATGTAGTAGCCGGTCAGTTCCTGTTTGAATGAATAGTTCAGAAGATCCTCGTTCGGAAAATGGTCGCGGCGGGCAGCCACAAAGGTAAGGATCAGGGAGTCCTCATCCGGCACAAGGAAATGGTTATTTGCCACCAGGCGCGACATCTCGTTATAGAGTGTCAGCCGGACCAGGGGATGGTTGCTGCCCGTCTTCTCTTTTAGCAGGTCGATCTGGAGCTGCACCATCTCTTCAATGATTTTTGCCCGCGAGGGATCATCTCTGGGGGCATCGGGAAAGAACTCCCAGAAGGGGGTATCGCGCACGCCCCGGAACCCGGTGAGCCAGATAACCTCCATCTCATTTTTCAGGGTAAGGTCGATGTGAAACTCCCAGAACTCACGCAAGCCATCACGGTTTTCAATGGTCAGTGGCGGTGCCGGTTGATTTTTGATCTTCTCCCAATAGTGGTTCCAGTGGTTGTAGGTAGAGCCAAATATCAGCATGTGGTGACCGGTAACCAGCAGTCCCCGCTCTTTGGCTCTCATGGCCTCTTTTCCTGCCGGGTAGGGAGGCAGAAAGCTTTGGGGATCGGCAAGCCCCCCTTCGAGGGTGTTCATCTTCAAACGAAGCATGGTCTCATAAAAAGCCTCGTAATTCTCATCGGAAAGATTTTGCCAGGGAGTTAGCAGGTCTCTGTCGTTTGGAAACCAGGCCCGGTATTTAATATCCGGAGTGGGGAACAGCTCATGGAGATTCCTTTCGATGGTAATACTGACTCTTTTTTCAGGGATTTCGGAGGCCCAGAACCAGAGCGGATTGATTCCCAAAAACTGTTCACTGAAAGTGTATATAGCGTAAATGGTTCCACGCATATCGGCCCCGTTCAGAACGACCCGGTTTCCGTCGGTGTATAACTGATGGGCTTCCCACCCGGTAGGTGCAGGGTGACTGCCGGTGCAGCGGTCACCGGTCGCTATCACAATGACCGCACCCGATTCGGGCAGTTGATCAACGATTTCGGATGGTTTGCCTAATACCGCCTCCAGGTCTCTCTGCAGGTCGAGTACGGCTTTATGCACGGAGGGTGGTTCGTCGGGATGCAGAAAGATCGGAACCCCTCCCCGGATTTGGACACCCTGCTCTTTTGAGCAGGTGACCAGCAGGCAATTTATGACCAGGAGTGTGAGAAGCAGATGAAAATTTTTCATGGTGTTTTATTGATTATATTTTTATTTATCACTCCGGAGACCTGGCAATTTCTTTGAAAAAGGCATCGTATTTCTGATCGAGCAGGGAGGTCTCAATGGCCCGGATGGAGTAGTCAAAACCGCGCCGCTCCCAGGCGGGGCCAATGCGATCCTTATCGCCGGTAAGGGCATGCTCCCGTAGTTCTGCTTCGCTCATTTTCAGCTCATTCTTCATCATTATCCGCTTGAGCTTCTCAACGGCAAGAGCCCAGACAGAGGCCTCATAGTCGGCAAGGTTAAATTGTTGTGGACCGAACCATACGGTCTCATCCATCGTTGCGTTCTCCCTTCTGAACCGGTTCTCCTGCTCCATATAGTGATCCGGGAAGGTTAGGATGGCGGTCTCGAACAGCCTTTTTTTACCCATCCACTCCAGTTGGATTTTTTTGAATGCCAGTTGCCGGAGTGCACATTGCGTCAGCTCCTCCTCATCGAGCGAACGGTTTTTGGCCAGGAGGAGGGGGCGGAGGCGGCTTTTCTCCCGGTTCAGCTCAGAGGCATAGATGGTGTTTCCCCGGATGGTGGCAACGACCTTCTTCTGACCGGCTGCCGGCAGGGGGATGCCGGAGGCGGGATGGCTCATCAGCGAGTCGAGGGCATCGGGCGGGTGGTGCAGGCCCCGGTGAAACCGCTTCATCGCGGGCAGCTCTCCATACCCACGCTCATACGTTCCCAGCAGTTCATTTCCAAAAAAGTGGTTGTTCTCAAACTGACGGTTGTTGCTGTTCTTTTTAGATTTTAGGGCATCCTCCGGCCGGAATTCAAATGTAAACCGACTGCTCTGGTTCAGGATGATATTGTCACTGAAGCGGATCTGCAGATGCCGGTTGTTGGGATTCTCGCGGATCAGAAAGGGAGACAGGTCTGGTTGAGCGAAAAAGATATTCCGGTAAACAGAAGCATCCTGAAAGGCGTAGTTGAAATAGACCAGGAATCCATGGTCGTTTTCGCTGATGTTATCCCGCACCACCACGCCGGTATCTTTCTCGCGGGTGCATATCCAGAGCAGTCCCTGGGCGTTGTGATGGCTGTAGCTGTATTGCCATACAGTTCCCGGACTGTTCAGATCGGGATCGTAGAACGATCCGTCGTGGTCGTGCGATTTATTGAGAAATCCCTCATTGTACTGAAAGAGGGTCTCTTTGGCGTTGCGTGAGAAGATGGTGTTTCCTGTGGTCATCGTGGCGGTGTTGAAGCAGAGGTTGTGTTCCACGAGGCCTTTTTCGGTCATGCGGATGATCATGGCATTTTTTGAGATGTTGTAGATCACGTTGTTCCGGATCACCACGCGGGTGAACATCTGCGCTTCCCACGCCCCCTCGCCGGGGTAACCGGTAGTTTCGAACCGTTCGTTGTTGAGGACGATCCCCTGGTTGATCACATCGTGGATGGTACACCCCTCGATCAGGAGATCGTCGAAACGGGTAGGTTTTTCCCGGTCATCGCGAACGACAAAAAATATTCCTGTTGTTCGCTTGGCCCTGGCATCGTTGCCGGGGATTCCTTTGATGTGGTGGATTCGCAGGTTTTTCAGGTGGATGTGCCGGGCGATGCCGTAGTTCTCAGCTACGATCTCCACCCCTTTCCGGTCGCCATAATCATCGGCATCGTTGGTGATCTCCAGGTTGGTGATCTCCCAGAACGACTGGTTATAGAGGCGTATCACCCCCTGGCTGGTAATGCCGTCTCCGATGAAGAGGGGCGGGTAGCCCGATCCATACGATGAGAGAACGATGGGAGCCTCCGCAGTGCCCGATCCTTTGGGCATGAGCGGTTTATACCAAACGCCGTGGCAGGCAAAGAGCACCGAGTCGCCCGGCTGAAAGGTTGTGCGGTTTACCTGTTCTGTGCTTTTCCAGGGCGAGGTGCGACTGGTGCCGCTGTTACCGTCCGATCCCCGCTCCGAATCGATGTAGTAAGTCTTTGCCTGAAGGGCTCCGGTGCATAGCAGAATGCTGAGGATTGATACTATTATCTGGTGTTTCATGATCGATATTTAAATAAAGTTTGTGATAAAGGCTGCAGGCCGAATACGCAAGATCCTTTCCTGCTCGTAGGTGTCATCATCCGTTTTATTTCATTTAGCTGTCGAAGGCACGATCTCCACAATGTCGTATACCTCAACGGGTGGAACGACAATATCGACATATCCGTTTTCAAAACGGAAATCTAATTGCTTCCCAGCGGGTTGAAGAAGTATTTTTTCGGGTCTTTTATCTGTTTTGATTTGTACGGAGAGTTCGGGAACCGGACGTAATTCGTTGTATCCAAACACTTTCTCATTGGAGTGATGGCCCGAGGAGTTGATGAGATGAATGTAGGTATTTCCATTTTTCTTGCTCATTACGACATGCACCTCATCAGAACCCTGAACCTGAAGTGTTATTTCTGAGACAAGTTCTTCGACCAACTGTTTCAGGAGGTTACGAAAGAGAGGATTTCGATACTGGGCATCGGCAGGTGACAGGTCCATATATACAGCTCCGATTTTCCCTTTGCCATAGCTGTTGATGGTGGCAACCGGGTTTTCAAGCGCGTAACGGTAGTCGGTCTGGCTATAGATTTTGCCGATGGTATGTGTGCCAGCGTGAGGCTTAACCCGCTGCCAATGGGTTTTGAGACCGGCAATTCCACCTAAATGCTTATCTCCTATCATCAGTTCGGCTTCAGCAATCTCATTTTCAAAGGAGACATTTAAATATTTCTCAAACTCCCGGGAAGATTTTGCACCGATGATGAGTAGGCGGCCGCCGTTTTTCACATAGTTCATCAGTTGATCTTTTAGGGTGCTGTTAAATGCCGGATATTCCGGAATGACGATCAGAGGATATTGGTCCATCCGGGTTGTGATGTGATGGTCCATTAGAATCTCAACCGAATGCTGTCCGTCTAAAAGCAGGTTAAGAACCCCTTTCTGTCGTTGGTTGAATCCGCTGTTTCCATAGATATTGGCACTCTCTCTGTTCTCTTCTTTCCAGCCATCCAGGGAGAACCACATTCCAATTTGGGGTACAATTTCGCTATGGTGGCTATATGGCTGTCTCTCCCTGCAAAAGCGTGCCAGTCCGGCCAGTTCATCTACATCGAGTGTCGGGAAAGCCCCGTCGCGGTTCTGTCTGAAATATACCTGATAGCCTCCACCCATAGCCAATACTTCAGCCGCCTCCTGTTTAAGCTGGATGACCGGTTTGGGAGTATGTGTGCCTCCCCAGAAGTTGACGGGGATCATCCCCCAGGACATCAGATCCCAGGGCTTTCCCTGCAATGCAATGCAACGCGACTCGAAGGCGGCACTGTAGATGCAGTTTTTACCTGCCACATCGCCCGACAGGAAGTCGACATCAACATCGATCGGTTCCGGCATCCGTGAGGAGTAGGCCCAGTTGCTGGTGATCTGAAAATCCGGTTTGTACCGGTGCAGTTCATCAATGTAGTGATCCAGGTACTGTTTGAAAACCTCCCGGTTGTGCTGTTTCCATCGTTCATAATTGGGATCTTTCGCGTTCAGCGGGACTTCCGTTAATTCGGTTTTTTTCAGGAAGTCATCGACGATCTCCGGGGAATAGTCGGGCAAGGCAGCCCAGCACTCCCCGTCAATCCAGGCTCCGTCGATCTGGTAACGATCGATCAACTCTTTGATCTGGGGAATCAGAAGCTCATCGCTGTACTTACCGAGGTAGCCGGCCCTTCTATTATCTCGCGACCCGTCTGCATTCATCCGTCCCCACTCCGGATTTTGTTTGATCGCCTCCTCATCGAGTATGCCCGAATAGTGCACAAACAGAGGAATGTGATGCTTGTCGGCCATATCCTTCCATAATCTGATCGGATCTTTCACAAAGCTATCAGCCGAATAACCGACTTTTGTCGGATAACTGGAAAAGCCGGGATGCCCCTTGCTGTCGATCTGGATATAATCGGGTTTTGTTTGCCGGAGAAAATGGTCGAGCAGTTCCGTATCAAAATTTTCCCCCAGATTTTTATCAACCTCTGTGGCATGAAAATCAAAATGCCATCCAAAAAAACTATCGCTTCGCCTTAGTTTTTCCTGGGCGGATGTTGGTAAATAGAAAAGAATAAAAAGCAGACAGATACCAATAAAGATTTTATGTTTCATCTCATTAAAATTTTTTGTTTTCAAAGGTATGAGATGGAACTCCCATACTCATAATTTTTCTTGTTTTTGTCATAATTCGTCATGGTCGTTTCATATCAAAATGAGTATATAATTTCTGAACTAAAATAGCTAAATATTTTTACCCTGTCACTCTCTTTATTTATGTGATTAATTCAGGTTGAATAAATGACCAAAGAAGAACTAATACAAAAACTTACATCCCTCGAATGGGAAGATTTCGAGGTGAAGGCTGCAAAAAGCGAGTTGCCCAAATCGGTTTGGGAAACAGTTTCTGCTTTTTCAAATACAAGCGGAGGCTGGATTGTATTAGGGATAAAGGAAAAAGAGAATGACTTTGAAGTAACAGGTGTCCGAAATGCTGAGAAACTGGAACTGGATTTTTTGAATACGCTAAGGGGAACCAAGTTCAATGTGTTTGTAGATACCAAACAGGAAGTGTATCAATTCGATGACAAAACCGTTCAATAGTTTCACTCCTCTCCTCCGTAATCGGTCCATTCGGGCTGATTTGAGAATATCTGCCTTCCATCGGTATAGTAGAATGGTTGTCCCTGCTTGCCATGATCCAGGTTCTTTATAATGCTCCTGATTCAAGATCATATGCATTCAGCATTCCGATCTTGTAACTTAATTATCTATATTTTTGTATCTTTGGGATTATGGAGAATAAAAAAGTTGATACAAAAAAATTGATAAAATATTGGATTGATAGTTCTGATGAGGATTATGACACAAAGCAGAACTAGAACTCGAAAATGAAAGAAAAGAACAATTGGTGACAATAACTGCTTTCAATATTAATGCACGTTATGATGATTATAAGATGAGTTTTAGGATTCAGTGTACTCCTGAATTTACTGCCGAATGGATTGATAAACTAAAAGAGCTGAGAAAATGGATGAAACAATTAATAAATCAATAACAGATTTTGTTAAGCTGATTCAAGAGAGGTTTACAGATATTGAGACCGTTTATGTTTTTGGTTCCTACGCAAGTGGAACCTCAAATAAGGATAGTGATATTGATTTGGCTTTGATTTTTAAAAACCTCCATGATTCAAAGCGTTTTGATTTGCAGGTTCAATTAATGCTTTTAGCTTCTCAAATTGATACACGGATTGAGCCACATCCGATCTCATCCGATGATTTTTATTCTGATAATCCATTTGTTGTTGAGATTAAAAAAACCGGATTTGAGTTTTTAGAAAATGCCAGTTAAGATAACTCACTCCTCCTCCC
>CAZILU010000068.1:11327-16669 GCA_964540165.1 uncultured Mariniphaga sp. | reverse complement strand
AAATTATTTGTTCTGGAGGTGTGATGTCGGAATATCCTCCTGGAGTAAAACCTTTGGCATGGCATTTCCCTCACAGAAATAGAATTATTAGTGGATTATCTGACAAATTAGTAGTTGTCGAAGCGAGAAAGAAAATTGGAACTACAAATCCAAACCAAGTCCGGGAAAACATCCCATACTTAGAAATTACATAATCTACACCTTCAAAAAGCTAAAAGAGGAATGCAAAGTTGCCATTTCCGATAATTCCAGATTTGCCTGCTTCAACACCGGATTAGTAACAGAAAATCTGGAAGAGATTTTTGCACTCTTCTCCAGGCATAAATGGGAAAAATCGCCCATCCCATGGTGGTTCATCGGTTTTCATAAATGCAGCAGCAGAGTATTACTGGAATCCTTTGGAAACAAAACACCTGATGTTGCTCAATACATCACCGATCCCGGCGAAATTATTTATGATATCAATTGTGATCTGATTATTGACTATGACCACATCATTATTGATAATACAGGTCGTTTCCCACCAGAGCTAATTGAAAATACAGAATCCATCCGGCTGATTTTGGAGTCAGCTAAAACACTTGCCCTTAAAAGAATAAAAAGAAACTGGAAAACAGCCATACCCCATTACTACTTTGAACAAAAAAAAATTCAACTGCTTCTACCGTTGGGAATGAATCTGGCCGACAGAAAACATGTCGATTTGGCATTGGTTGTTGAAAAGGTCAATAACGTTTACCGGGGAGCAACCTGTCTGACCCTGGATGATGCCTATTCGAACGCCCGATTGATATCAAAACCGGATGAAGATTGGCTGAATCTAAAATAACCACGATTTTATGCTCAATAATTTGAATATTTAAAATAGGTTTTTTACATTTGACGCTATATTAAAACAATTTATACGAAGCAGAGTCTGTCCATAAAGTACGCTGGCCATGAAATGCTTGCCCTCAAAATGGTTATTCACATAGAGTGAACCTGTTTTTTTAAACTTCGCGAGCCTTTTCAGCCAACAACCCAAATCAGATTCGTGATTTTAAAGACAGACACTAAGCAATTTCACTGACAACCAAAGAGAGAAAGAGAGAGTAGACAACGACAGTAGAAAGGTTGACGCATAAAACATAGAAAAACAGTAGATCACCCCCCTGATCTGATGATACAGATCAAGACCAGCACAAACGATCGTCAACAAAACAGAAAAAAGTACAAAGAGATCAGAACATCAACAGTAGAAACGTCAGTGAAAGTAGATAACAGGACAGTAGAAAAAGATAGTAGAACATTCGACAATAGATGACCCGCAGCATCCCACACTGCGGGTCCTTTTTTTTCGTCATTGCGAGCATCGCGAAGCAACCCCCTCTCACCGCACCATCGCCTCATCACCGCACCCCCGCGAAGCAACCCCCCATTGCTATTTCTTTCAGAAATTTTTATCTTCGCTCACTTCATTTACAACATTTTGAGTTGATTTTTAAATTCTCTTTGAGCGATATTAATGGTAAAATTATTCAATTTTCTTTTGCTTTTTCTCTTATTTCAGATCCACCTCAGGGTTTTTGCTCAAGAGAACCAAATAAATATTGAATTAAAAATCACCACCTTAAAAGAGATAATCAACTCCATAGAAGCAACCGGAAATTTTCACTTCTTTTACGACAACCAGCTGCTCAATTTACAAGAGAAAATCACTCTACGAAAAAAACAATACTCCATAACGGAACTTCTGGATGAAATTTGTGCAAAAAAGGAGGTTCAATACGAAATCATAGGTCAAAATATTCTGATTCGTAAAGAAAAAAAGTTCCATCCAGAAAACGATCTCCAACAAAACAACGAAACCAGACCGCTAATCCATGGGAAGATTACCGATATATTAAATCAACCCTTACCGGGAGTCATGGTAACCATCAGGGATCAGTCGAAGGGAACCATAACCAACACGGAAGGAGAGTACATCCTGATGGATGTTCCGGATCAAGCCCTACTGGAATTTTCTTTTCTTGGAATGCAAACACAAACGATTAAAGCAGGAAAGAACGAGCGTATCGATGTTGTAATGAAGAATAAAATTTTCGAACTGAATGAGATTGTTGCAATTGGTTACGGTATTGAAAAAAAGAGCAGCATAACCGGTTCGGTCGCTTCCGTACAAGGAGATAAAATTGTCAATGTATCCTCTTCAGCATTGGTCGACGGACTGGTTGGAAAGGTAGCCGGACTGGATGTTGAACGGTCGCTTTTCTCCGGGGATGATCCTCCCTTCAGAATCCGGGGTGATCGCTCCCTCTCTGCTTCCAATCAGCCACTGATCATTGTTGACGGGGTAGAGAGCAGATTCAATACCATTAGTCCATTCGATATTGAATCCTTGGAAGTTTTAAAAGACGCAGCCGCCACAGCGATCTATGGTTCCCGGGGAGCCAACGGGGTTATCCTGATTACAACAAAACCGATGCAGGACTCTGTAATTAACATCAGTTACAATATTTCGTATGGCATCGATAAACTGAACTATATCGACATGATGTCGGGCGATAAATGGAGCCAGTTTCGGCGCGATGGCATGCGTTTCAACAATGGGTGGGATAAAGGAGAGGTATCTGATGATAAAATCTTTTTTCCAGGGGAACTTCTGGCGATTCAAACCAGAAATTACCATGACTGGCAAAAACTGATGTTCCGGGATGGCCATATCCTGACCCAGAACATGAGCTTCGGATGGAGAAAAGATCGCACCTCCTACCTGATTTCGGGGACAATCGTTAGCGATAAAGGGTATATACTAACCAATCATTTAAAAAAATATAACCTCACATTTACCCTCGATCATGCCATCAACCGGTCGCTCGATTTTATTACCACCCTTCGATTCAGTAATAATCAGACCGATGGATTTACGGAACTGACCGAAAATGACATTCGGATCATGAATCCCTTAAGTAAACCGTATGATGAACAAGGTCAACTGATCGAATTCCCGGTAGAGGTACAAAAACATGCCTACAACATCCTGGCAAATACCAATCCCAATGCATTTCAGGAAAAAACCATCGATAAAACCCGGGAATACCTGTTTAAAATCAACTGGAAAATCAGCAACGCATTAACCATCAGAAACCAACTGGGCATACAGGATCAGTTATACCGGTTTAACTTTTTCCATGGCAGCCGGTCGTTTGAACGAAAGCGGCTTGATCCTATGGCCGGCAAATCCTCTGCCAATTATGCCGCTTATACATGGAACTCCATGGTTAATTACCAGAAAAAGATAAATTCTCATTTTATGAATTTAGATCTCGTCTTCGAAAGCGTGGAAAAGATCAGCGATCGGCTCGAAGCCAGCGGGAGAAATCAACCGGATGAAAGAACCTCTTATCACAACCTTGGAACCAGTCCCTTTGAACGGGTGATTGGCAGCGATTACAACCGCTGGTCACTGGTATCTTACCTGGGAAGAGTTCGTTACGATTACATGAACCGGTACCTGGTGAATTTTTCGGTTCGTTATGATGGTTCCAGCAGACTCTCAAAAGGCAAAAAATGGGGGCTGTTCCCTGCCCTCTCCATGGCATGGCTTGTCAGCAATGAAGATTTCTTCTCAAATAGCAGAATCAGCAGTTTAAAGTTCAGAAGCTCCTACGGAGAAGTAGGAAATACCATCATACCAACCTATACCACCATTCCCCGGTTGTCACATGTAACCTACGCCTGGGGCGATGACGGATATGACTATTGGCTGCCGGGAAGCGCCCTTTTCAGTCGGGATCTGGGATGGGAAAAATCAAAAAACCTGAATTTTGGCATTGATATGGGATTGGATAAAAACCGGTTTACTGCAACCCTGGACGTTTATCTGACACGCACCATAAACGTGCTCATGAACCGAAGTTTACCATCCACATCCGGCTATACATCTACCTGGCAGAATATCGGAACCACCCAAAACAGAGGTATGGAATTCAACTTCAAATACCTGTACAGTAATAACCATACCTTTCAATGGTCGACCAACCTCCTTTTTGCCTATAACCAGGAGAGAATCGTTAAGCTGGTTGGTGATGCAGATAAGATCGGCACCAGTTGGTTTGTCGGTCAACCCTTATCAGTGATCTATGACTATCAGTTTGAAGGGATCTGGCAGTTGGGAGAAGAGGCAGAGGCAGCACGCTACTATGCCAGTCCGGGCATGATCAAAGTGGTTGACCAGAACAAAGACAAATCAATTGATCCGGAAAAGGACCGAATCGTTCTGGGCCAGACCGTACCCAAGTTCACCGGGGGATTAAACAGTGAATTTCAATACAAAAATTTTGATCTTTCGCTCTCGGTCAACGGCCGGTGGGGATACCTGATCAATTCAAAATTCCATGGCGAGAGAACCGAATGGTCGGGGACTGTCTGGTTACCTGAAGTGGATTACTGGACTCCGGAAAATCCAACCAACGCCTATCCCACGCCCAATGCCGGCGTGCCACTATATAACTACCAGCAGGTACTGGGATACATGAAAGGAGATCATATTAAAGTACATCAGATTGTATTAGGCTACAATTTAACCGGCATTCTTCAAAAATGGACTTCAATAGACCGGATCAGAATCTATAGCCAGATCAGCGATCCACTCTATCTGTATCGAAGGGCCAGAAAAGATGTTCAGCCGGAGAGTGCCGGCTCGGGCGTACAATACGCCATACCGACAAAATTTATTTTGGGGATCAATGCAAACTTTTAACGGATAAACCATGATCATACGAACATACATATACTTCCTTTTTGCCATCCTGACAGGAGCCATCTCCGCCTGTGGCTATTTTCTCGAAGAGGATCCGAAATCACATATCGAAGCGGATTATTTACGATCACCGGAAGGATTTGAAAATGCAGTCAGTGGCCTCTACTCCTATAACCGCGTCCTCTGTGAACAAATGCTCTATACCGGTCCGGCCGGCACCGATATATGGACCATGGCCATCGGCCAGCGTACCTGGAGAGATATGGCATGGTATATCGACGGCCGGATGAAATCTTCAATACAAAATCACGGTTTCTGGAGAATCCTTAATATTGCCATCGACCGGGGTCTCTATCTTCTTGAAAGCAAGGACGATATTGAAATACCGAAATCCATCGAAAACAGACTGGAAGGCGAAATCAGATCACTGATCGCATTCTGGCGATTCCTGCTGGTGGAAACTTACGGTTCCGGAGCTCATTTCGCTGTTCACTCCGGTTATGGAATTAATACCAACGGAAACCAACAACCGATTGCCGCTTTCTATCGCGATATACTGGAGCAGATCGATTTTGCCATCGCAAATCTCCCCAATCCCGAA
>CAZILU010000068.1:0-11227 GCA_964540165.1 uncultured Mariniphaga sp. | reverse complement strand
TCATTTGGTCGGTCCAGTTTATCCGCGACAACCTGCACAACGGCGATGGTAATGACCTGCACTTTTTCTGGGTGTCCGATATGCGCATCGATGTCGCAACAGGCGCCATGAATGTCCCCAATTCCCATAACCACTCTCTTTTCTATGGGAAAAAACAGTCCTATATCATGCCAACCCTCTTCTATCTTCAATCGTTTGGAAGATACGACAAACGACTGTACGACAGCTTCATAAACACCTGGATACGATTAAAAAATGACAACCCCATGGGATTTCCCGTAGAGCCAAAGCATCCGGAAGATACCATCATCTACCGATCCTTTTTCCCGCTTTCAGAGGAGGAGTTTCTACAGTTCAGATCCCGGGGGGTGATAGCCAATGGACTAAACCACATCTACAACCTGGAGACTGGCATTCCCACCGAAAATGGTAGAAAGGGATATCACACTTTTACAAAACATTTGGATCCTACCCGGGAGACTCCGGATGAAAGAAATGGTTATAAAGATTTTATATTCATTCGATTAGCCGAGATATACCTGATCGCTGCCGAGTGCGAGGTCAGACAGGGAAATCCACAGAATTCGATTCCCTGGCTGAAGGCAATCAGACAAAGGGCCGCGATGGAGGGGCATGAGGACGAACTCCTGGAAATTAAAGCCTCCGACATCGACTTGGATTATATCATCGATGAATACGGAAGGGAGTTGGGTGGAGAGCTGTGGCGATGGTATTTGCTAAAACGGACAGGCACTCTGATCGACCGGGTAAAAAGGTATAACCCGGATCTGAAAGATATGATCAAAGCACACCATGTCGTCAGACCTGTTCCCCAGGCAGAGATCGATTTAATCGGTAATTCCGGTGAGTTCATTCAAAATCCTGGATACTAATCCTTCTCCAACAGTCGTTTCATCTCCGCAGCATATCGTTCTCCCAAAATACGCTGACTCCGGGTGTCAAAGTGGGTACTGTCAAAAGTGGTGGTACCTTCCGTCGTGGCCACGCCCGTCATCTCAATCATCTCCGGAAGATGCACAATCATCTGATTGAAAGGGATCCGCCTGACTCTGTCCTCCGATAACTGCCCTGCAACGAATGGCAAATCAGACACTCCGGTATCTTCACGAAGTGCTGTTATTAAAATCCGGATACGCTCTATGTAGGTGCCAGTCCGATTCACATCTCCTTCCCCCTGATGCCAGACAACCCCCTTAAGATCACCATCATTCATAGCCATCTTCACTCTTTTCAATGCCTCACGGTAATATTGCGTTCCGGGCAACCATTCATTGAGGGTGCTTGCCCCCCTGGCATTAACAACCAATCCAATCTTTCTTTCAGGAAAATAGCTCGTCATCTGCCGGGCAAAAGTGTACCCCGGTCCCAGCTTCTGCATCTTGATATCTTTTCTGACAGTGGAGTATTTGTTCAACGGATTAGCCGCCTTTTCCCACTCATCTCCTGCGTTTCCGGTAAATAAAAACACACAGTCAAGAGAATCCCGGTCACCCTCTTCAATGGTAGCTCTGCCGGCCATATTTGACTGACCGATCAGCAGAAACAGATCCATTTTCTGTGGAACCTGCTCCTCATCATCGGATACGATTTCAGGGATTTCAGCCTGTGATTTACAGGCAGGACTCATAAATAAAAAAATCAATAAAAAAAGTAAACTACTTCTGATCATTTTTATGCTTATTTAATTTATCAAGAAATAATACCGGGAGACCGACTCTTCAATGAACTGGCCTCCCGGATCTTATTCAAAATTTAACTACTATGAACTATGAACTTTTACTGCTTCATCACCTTAAAACGCCCAAGCGTCTGCTCATGATCACTAATCACAATAAAGAACAACCCTGAAGGATATTCGTTCAGAGAAAGTTTTTCCAGCATTGAACCGGCTTTTACCTGAATCAGCGCTCTTCCATCCGCATTATACAAGCGAATGAATTGGCCGGGAGCTACACCCGAAATATTCAGATAATCCGCAGAAGGATTAGGATAAATTTCAATATTGGATTTAACCAACTTGTTGGAATAGTTTAAATCCAGATCGAGGGCATAAATCACCTCTATTTTACCATCCGCCGAAATAACTTTCAGTTGATCTCCATCGTTCAGATCACCGCTGCTCTTCGCATGGTCATCCTTGTCGGTTATTACCACCGAAGCTCCGGCACAAGGTGTAATATAGGAGATAAACTCATCCAGCAGGGTCTCCGAAGTCAACGGGGCAATACCGGCATGTATCACATAATTAACCTGGTCAACAACATAGGCTTCCGACAGAATATAGGCCAAATAGAGGGTAGCCGGCAGCGTTTCGGTTGGCAAAAACGAGATGTGATAAACGTTCGTCTTTTGACCACTGGCTGAGGTAACAATCAGCTTATCATCTTCCACCAATGTACCTAACTTCTTCACATTACCCATCTTATCAACCAATTCCAGGGATGCCCCGAAGGAGGGGATCAGGTTGGAAAGGAATGCATCCACATTGCTTCCACGCGGAACCAGGTCAATCAGGTTATCAATCTGACTGACCGTATAGACATCAGAAAGAACAAACGCATCATTTACAGATGTTTCAGGTCTCAACTGGTATATAATTTTTGTCTTCCCATCCTCCGCCACAACTTCAAAATAGATGTCGGGATTAACCGTTACGTCAACATAAACTGTATCAAAATTAAGAACTTTAAACGGAACATAAGCCCCCAGGTTATTAACAACACTCAACGATGCATTTTCAGGCACTGTCACATTATTCAAAACCGTTTTCAGCTGCGTCCCATAAGCAAAACCACTGATATATCCGGATCCGGCAACAGGCTCTCCATCCGCTGTACCGGAATAAGCCTCGATGGTTACCTGGTAGGGAGCCGATTTAAGAATTGCATCTGAACTCAACCCTTCTTCGGTAACCTGAAGAATATATATCGATGTATTGGAGCTGTCAGCCGATGTTACCACCAGTTTATCATTCATACCAGGCATCGCATCGGGTCCCAATTCAGTCCCGTCGACAGATGATATCACTTTCAATGTCTGGTTTTCATTGGCCTTGATCAGATTGTTCAGGAATTCGCCAACCTTGATGCCGGCTGAAATACCACGGATACTCTCCGACTGGGAATAGCCCTCGCTCACTTTGTAATATTGAGAACTAATCGTTGATTTATAATGCGTTGGCTCATAAAAGTA
Source organism: uncultured Mariniphaga sp. (assembly GCA_964540165.1). GTDB lineage: Bacteria > Bacteroidota > Bacteroidia > Bacteroidales > Prolixibacteraceae > Mariniphaga. Next base: position 8,014 of record CAZILU010000068.1, on the reverse strand, counting down.
GTGTTTGCCAAAATCCTGGCACGAGTACAAATAGGTCAAAGTCCAGTTTAAACCCAGCGTCTCATTATAATATACCCGGCCCATAATTTGCCATTCGCTATCATCAGCATTGGTACCAAATGCTTCACCCAGAGTTGGATTACCATGGTAGATCCCGGGTTTGCGCATCCAGCCCCAGGCGTCTCCGCTGATCTTTCTGCCTGCCACATTCCAGGTCGTATAGTCTGGGTTCCCCCAGGAGTCGATCAATTGGTAATCGTTCGGATCATTGACCGGCTTCAATCCCTGCCGCACTGAATCGTTCAAAATTTTGTATAGATAGATGTGCGCGCTTCTTCCCGATTTCACCGGGTTACCGCGGGTGCCTGATGCATCCATCTCCTCTTCATCGCCCCAGGGTGTCAAAACCTGAAAATCATCACTGTAGCGTAAGTTGAAAAAGTTGACATCGGTCTCCTTTGGAGCTGTCCACTGATCCAGAACACCGGAAAGCTGTTTTACCAGGTCGATCTTGGTCATAACAAACACATCACCGGGCATTACCATCGCATTCACATTCGGATCGGGCTTTAACGTGCCCGGCTTCATGGTCCATTCAACCTCATCAACCCACTTAAATCCCGGTACATACTTCTCGAACCTGCGCAGCCAGTCTGTACGTGACGTATTCATGCGCTTCTTTATTGCTGCATCCGGAGAACTTTCAGACGAACTGTTTGTAATGATGATCAAATATTTACTTAAATCAAGTGGTTGGTTTCCCGGATTGCAGATCTCCAGATATGCATTTGAATTCTGTCCGTAATAGTAATACTCTGAAAAGAAAGGCTCACCGTGATATGGCTGTACCAACAATGGATTTTTCTCCTTACTGAGCTGTACCGAATAGGTATTCTTATTCATGCCATCTTCAGAGGTAACTTCAAACGAAATGGTTCTGTCCTCCGGCGATCCGATCAGGTTCTTTGCCCGGTTGACTTTTACCGTTGCATTAACACTCTGGGGCTTCGCCACCAGGGCAGGAATCCCCTCTACATCCATGGGAATTTCAAGGTTATAGTTGAAATTACCCGAAGCAAAACTGGGTAAGGTATCGCCTACCCAGCCAAAAAATCCTCGGTAAAACTCCGGTATGTCAGGCCAAGTAATGAATGAAAGGTAGGCATTATCGCTCTTTTCATAGGGCCTGACCTGCAGATAGTAGGCTTTTACATCGCCGTTTTCTGCTTTTACCTGCAACAGGTCTCCGTCCATCAGATCGGGTCTCCGGACACCATCTGCCCAAACAATCTCCCAGGTGGCATTCGAAGGTTTTTCCAAATATTTTAACAGGGAATCTACACGCAACGCATAGGGCAACCCGTAACGGCTTCCGGTAATCGTATCAGGACCGGAGCTATGCTTCGTCACCCTGGGCCAGCTCAGCAATCCAACTTGTGTATTGTTGGTAATGGGTCCGGGAGGCGATACTCTTGGATGATCAATCGGGATTACCCGGTTAGCGCCGGATGCCGGGTCTTTGACAAGGATATCAAAGGTTGCCTGTTGTAAGGTATTTCCACACACCGAAATGGTTAGCTTGTCGCCCGTCCGTGCCGAACGGAACAGCGAGTCTTCCCGGTTGGCATTCAGATCGTAGTACCAGGCAACACCGGGCTTTTTCTTCATGTTCAGCATGATATCGTCAAGACGCTCTATACCCCATGGTACAGTAATGGTCTTTGCATTATAATCAACCAAAATATCATTGGTCAACGGTTCCAGAGTGTTCTCATTCAACTCATAGGAGCCATGATTCCCGATAGTCCACCAGGGTTCACGAAACCGGTTGTCAACGGGGGGATAGATAACTGGTATCCATTCGGAGTCCTCCAATCCGACACCCCGCGCATTAAAAAAATCGAGATTACCGGTTTTTACCGAATATTTTCGCATAAACACAGCCTTTTCTGCGGCTCCATCAATCCCGGCAATGGGCAGAACCTCCCCGGCAGTTGTCGGATTTAAAGCGCCCGCCTTGTGAAAAGTACCAAATACCTGATCAACAACAATGGAATCACCGTTAGGAAGGTGCTGCTCCAAAAAAACAGCCGCCCGCCCATAGTTATAAAACTCCATGATTAAGTCAAGCCTGCTGCCCCTGAAAGCGGCATCGGGTGTCACACTGTCCGTCTCCAATCCTGTCGTCTCCGATTCATGAATGATCACATCGGCCATGTCATAGATCTTCTTCTCTCCAGCACCCATCTCAAATCCTTCAAATCCGGGCGTTCTCAGATAACTCTGTTCATACCGGTAATCATCGGCATTGGTAACCAAAAAAGTCTCTCCCGGAAGAAGAACTTTCTCGGGCAAAAACATATAGATATCGGCTGTCCCCCAATAGGAGTCATCCCACACATTGGGAACCGTTCGCTGAGGCCTTAACTTGCCTAACTTAAATTGGCTCAACTGAATAGCAGTATCACCCACATTGCTTAACTCATAATAATTATGCGTGGGCACTCCGGATGCTGACCGGATTTCACTGATAATTAAACTGGATTTAAACCTGTCAACGGGCTCTCCCTGCTGGCCAAACAGGCTGAAAGTGGCCAGCATAAACAAAAAAAGTAATGATCGTCTCATAACTGATAGTTTTAAATTATTTTGATTAATTACACTTCTATTTTTTTCTTCAATCTTTCCTCTCCGGTCTTCCGTCTCCAAAAATTCTTTTCAAACCTTTCAAACCTTTCAAAACATTCAAACCTTGAACAACATCCCCTTCCGAAGGATTATGTTGGTTGACGAAATATTCCTTCTATAAATATGGAACCTCCTCCGGAGGTTTTCTCAAACCATTTCAAACCATTTCAAACCGTTTCAAACCTCTAATATCCAATCTCCTCAATACCGTTTCAATGCCGTTTTAGTGCCGCATCGATTTTATCCCCAAAAAACCTTCGCTCACACCGAATGGCTAAATAGACATAATTGGAGATATACTCTTTTTCATGCTCTTTTCGAAAGTTGATCAACGCCTGCAAGGCTTTTCCGGCATCCGGATCATCTTGTTTCAGCAACGCGATCGCCCGGGCCGAAAGCTGTGCATGTTGCAGTCCGTTCATCAAAAAGTGAATCCGCCCCGTGAACGCTCCGTCGGCTGATGCTTCCGCTATTGACAAAGCTTCCCGTAAAATTTTCTCCGCCGGAGGAAACACATCGGGCGGATACTGGTCCGGTGCCTTTGTCGGATTGAAGCGGATATCGCTCCAACGCCCCTCTTGTTGCAGCCGGTGATTATGATCCTCCCAATAGTCAAAGTACTGTTCCACCAGTCCGGCAGCCGGACCGAATGCACCAAAGTACTCCGCCCGGATCTCTTCTATTGGCTGATCAGGATGCACGAGCAACCGGTAGTACATATAGTGTTCGGGACCCTTCACCGCCCACTGCCCGCTAAGCGCATCGAAGTCGATCCCCGCCATCCCCTGGCCATTGGCGAACCGGATAAACTCCCCCCCCTGCCACGTATTCACATGAGGCATAGCATAGCCGGCTTTGGGGTGATTGGGCCGATAGCCCATGGCGATCCCCGTTTCACGCCACCGCAGCCACTGCTCCTTCTGCCACTCCAACAGCGCTTCATCAGCCGGGTACCAAACCATAAAATTGGAGAAGGGCACAAATTCACCATAAAAATTCTCATTTAGCTTAATATCCGTTAAAGGTGCAGGGAAGTAGTTCACATAGAGAAAGGTCGACACCTTCACCCGGGGATTTTTCTTCACCGCCATATCGTAGATGGTCTTCCAGAAACGCACATAACGATCGGTCACAATCCGCGCTTTGGCATCCTCCGGCTGAGGCCCGTCCCACGATAGGCAATCCGGACACTGGCAATACGCTTTACTATCGCCCTCCCCCAACCGCAGAAGATCACCTCCATCCCAGGCCTCTTCAACAATATACCGGTGCAACTCCGGATTGCTGACGCACATACAGACCCGGTCGGGCTGCTGATTTGGCGCGGGGCCCCGGCCTCCATCGGACCGCATTGCAAACCATTCGGGGTGCTCCTCCCCATGCTCCTCCCACCATCCGCCAAAGTAGTGACCTACCTCCGGTTTCAACGCATGGCTGATCCGGTGGCGGCGGGAGAAAATATTCATGTCGCGGGCATAGCTGCGCAATCCCGCTTCCGAAAAGGCCAGATTTTTTACCTCCGGAGTGTAGTTATCCATGGCTTGGGTAACATCCCAATAGCGAAACTCCCGAAACTTCAGCTTGGGCGTAACAACCTCATCCAAAGGACCAACCACTACGCTGTCGGTCAATGGCACATAAGTCCCGAGCTCTCCCGGCCACAACCACCGTACCTGCAGATAGCGCTCCAGCAACTCATAAACGCCAAACAGCGTTCCGCTGAGCGAATGACTGTTCTCATCAAGGGGATCGGCACTAATCAATTCACTTCCAAGAACATAGAGTTCATTCCCAACAGTCCGCAGAACAAACGCATCCGGGCCCAAATCCAGAGGCATGAGCTTCCGGTCCTGCGCTGCCTGCGTCATCCCAATATAGATCCGGCTCAGATCCGATTCGGTTGCCTCCGGTTCAGCAACGATTTCCAGCCTGACTCCCGTAGCCTTTTCAAGATGAAAAACCAGCTCATCGGCAGCATATACAGCCATAGGCGACGGCTGATCGGCCAGAACGATAAACGCCTTTGCCCGGCCATTGGCAACAACCTCCACCGCGGTTAACCTGTCACCAAACTCCAAACCACCTCCGCTAAAAGATGAAAACATCCAAAAAAGAGAAAAAAGAAAATAGAGCTTACTCATATCTATATTAAATATCACATTTATTCGATCTGTAACCCGGCCACTCATTACTAAAATTCCATGCACCCGGACTAACGCCGGACAATTTTAAATTTCCCCACCGTTTGGCTGTTATCTGAAACAACCAACACATAGAGCCCCGACGGAAGGTGGCTGAAAAGAAGATCTTCACGCTTCCCAGATCCACTCAAATAGATCACCTGCCTGCCCATCGAATTAAATACCCGGATCTGATGCCCCGGCTGAACACCCTCCACCACCAATGCCGATGACACCGGGTTTGGCCAGATCCGTATGGAAGACAACGGAACGAACTGACTTCGGCTCAGATCAAACACCAGTTTATAGATAACCATCAGCTTTCCATCAGCCGATACAACCTTTACCTTGTCACTCGCTTCAACTACCCCATCGTTCTTCTCCTTTCCCATCACATTGATCACCGTAAATGAGGCTCCGGCGCAGGGTGTAAGGCCTGCCATTAAATCGTCAACCGATACTTCGGGAGAATCGAGGTAGATAGTGTTGATGGCCTGATCAATGGGATATATATCGGACAACAGGTAAGCCAGGTAGAAAACGGTATGAAGAAAGGGTGTCTTTTTCATCAGGGAGATCAGGTAGGCCTTCTCTGCCTGACCATCGGAGGAGGTGACAATCACCTTATCCCCGGGATTCACAAATCCGCTCCGCTTCTGCTGCCCATTCTTATCCGCCACCCGCACCTGCGCCCCTTCCGGGACAAAAATATTCCGAAGAAACAGATCGATACCGGTGCCCGCCGGCACCTCCGAAACAACCGGTTCATGCTGATGAACCTCATAAAGATCGGAATAGATAAACGCATCACTCATAGCACCATCAGGCCGAAGCCGGTAAACAATCCGCGTTTGATTGTCCTGTGCCAACACATCAAACCGGATACCGGGATGAGCGGTGACATCAACATAAATTGAACCGGATTTTTGCATCTGCATCGGCACAGGGGCTCCTTCAGCGTCGATGATGCTCATGATAGCGCCCTCCGGTATAACGATCTGCTCCAATACTTCCGGCAACGAAACGCCAAAGGCAAATCCCCCGATCCATCCCGCTCCGGCTACAGGCAATCCCCCATCCAATCTCGGATCCTCCGCCACAGTCACCTGATACCGGCTCGATGTGAGTATCGCATTCGAGCTTAATCCCTCGTCCGATACCTGCAGAATATATTTAGTTTTGTTGGATCGGTCGGCCGACACCACCACCAGCGTATCGTTCAGCTGCACCCGGTCATCCGGGCCTAACAATGTACCTCCGACAAGGGATCTGACCTTCAGCGACTGGTTTTCATCCGCTTTGATCAAATTGTTCAGAAATTCACTCACCCGCGTCTTCTCATCGATGCCGCAGATCGTCTCTGCCAGGGAGTAACCTTTACTCACCTCATAAGAGGATGATGTAACCGTCGATTTATAATGAGTCGGCTCATAGAAATGGTGTTTTCCAAAATCACGGCACGAGTTGAGATAGGTGGCTGTCCAGCTCAATCCCAGCTCCTCATTGTAATAGACCCGCCCCCGGATCAGCCATTCACTGTTCAGGCTGTTGGTGCCAAAAGCCGCTCCCGGCGTGGTATTCCCCCGGTTGATCTCCGGCTTGCGTATCCAGCCCCAGGCATCGCCACTAATCGTTTTTCCTGCAACACTCCAGTTCGAATAGCTCTTATTTCCCCACACATCGATCAGCGCATAATCATGAGGATCACCAACCGGCTTCAATCCCTGCCTGACCGAATCATTCAATATCTTATAGAGATAGATATGCGAACTGCGCTCACCCTTTACCGGATTTCCGCGCTTTGCCGTCGGATCCATCTCCTCCGCTACGCCCCAGGGGGAGAGCACCTCAAAATTACCGTACCGTAAATCATAGAAGTTCACATCCGTTTCACGCGGTGCCGTCCACTGATCCAACACCCCGGCCAACTGCTTCACCAGATCGATCTTCGTCATCACAAACACATCACCCGGCGCTACGATGGCATTAACGCGGGAATCGGCTTTCAGAACTCCTGGCTTCTTCAGCCAGGAAGCCTCATCACCCCAGGTAAATCCGGGCACATACTTCTCAAACCGGCGCAGCCAGTCGGCGCGCGTTGGGCTCTTTCCTTTATTTAAGGCAGCAACGGGATTGCTTTCTGAGGCGCTGTTGGTAATAACAATCAGATAGTTACTCAGATCGAGTGGTTGGTTGCCCGGATTGCAGATCTCCAGGTAGCAATTCGAGTTCTGCCCAAAATAGTAATACTCCGAAAAAAAGGGCTCCCCGAAATAGGGCTGAATGAATGCGGAGTCGGGCGCCTCCAACAGCTCAATGTGGTACTCCGAATGGGTGCTGTTATCTTCCGAATAAACTAAAAATGTCAACGTACGGTCATCAGCGGTTCCCGAAATGGAGGCAGCCCGTTTCACCGTAACCACCGATGAGTTCAGGTGAACCGGTGAGGCAACCAGCGAAGGGATCACCTGCTGACCGGAAGGGACGTAGATTTTATAATCGAACAGCTCCGGCTTAAATCCGGGGATAGTATCCCCCTTCCACCCGTACCTGTCGCCAAAGGATTTGGGGATATCCGGCCAGGTAATCGCAGCCAATCCGTTATATTTTGCTGAATTATAAGGCAATCCGATCTGTTCACCATAATAGCGCTCTTCACAGCGCACCGACAGATAGACATAGTTGGATATATACATCGTCTCATGATCGCGGCGAAAGCGGGTCAGCTCGTGCAACAGCGGCTCCGATCCGGAGCTGTTCTCATCGAACGAGTCGATATATCTGGCAGATAGCTTTGCATGCTCCAGTCCGGCCATCAGAAAATTGACCCGCTCTGCAAACTGAGGCAGGGAGTCGTCCTGTGCCACCAGCAGCGCCTCGCGAAGGATCTGCTCGGCCGGTGGGAAGACCTGGGGAGGGTATTGATCGGGCGCTTTGGCCGGATTAAAACGGATGTCGCTCCACCGGTCTTCCCGATGCAATTGATAATTGTACGCCTCCCAGTAGTCGAAGTACTGCTCCACCAGAGCGGCTGCCGGGCCAAACGCGCTGAAGTACTCCGCCCGTATCTCCCCGATCGGCTGGTCGGGATGCACCAACAGCCGGTAGTACATGTAGTGCTCGGGACCCTTCACCGCCCACTGGCC
>CAZILU010000067.1:7808-16822 GCA_964540165.1 uncultured Mariniphaga sp. | reverse complement strand
TTCCGAACCTTCGCCCCTGATCACGATACCAGACTGATTAATATTGATCGTTCCGTTGACCTCATAAACGCCCTTCGTTAATAACAGAGCCCCTCGAAATCCATATTCATCAGGCTTTCGCTTCCCAATCCGGTCAATGGCTTTCTGAATCTGCTCCCGGTTATCTCCTGCCACAGGATGAAGCGTTTCAACTACCTTCACTACGGGAATAGGATCATCACCAAAACGATAACCCACCCGACTGAAATCGGGTATGACATTTCCCCGCTCATCGGCAAGGTAAACCAATTGGCCATTTTTACCCGGTTTAACAAATTTCGAATGCCAGACTTGCTGCGCGGAGGCACAAGCAAAAACTAAAATCATCGAAAAAACGAAAACGACTGATCTCATATTATTAAGATTTGGAATAGCACAAAAGAAATATAAAAACCGATAAGAATAAGAGACCACCCATAAGGATAGCCTCTTATTTAATCAAAATTTATTTACCATTACTTACGTATAGCCTTATAACGACCAAGCAATTGATCATCATTGCTGATCACGATCACAAATATTCCCGATGGGACATGTTCCAAAGAGATGATTTCCATACGGTTCTGTGCCTTTACCTCCTGAATGAGTGAACCGGAAACACTGTAAATCTGAATGCGATTACCGGATTCCACTCCCTGAATATGCAACCGATCGCTGGCCGGATTGGGATAGATACTGATTTGCTGTTGCACCTCAACGGTACCGGCTGAAGTAAGATCCAGATCCAACGCATAGATCGTTTCAATTTTCCCGTCGGCCGATGTAACCCTCAATTTATCACCATCGTTCAGGTCACCCGAGCTTCTGACATTCCCGTTCTTATCAACCACCACAGCTGTTGCTCCCATGCTTGGGATTATATAGGAAAGAAACTCATCCAGCATGGTCTGAGCAGTTAACGACGCAATACCCCCGGTAATGGAGTACCCAACCTGGTCAACGACATACGCCTCAGACAACACATACGCCAGATAGGTAGTCTGCAAAATCGTTGAGGTTGGCAGGAAAGAGATAAAATAGACCCGGGTTGACTGACCATTTGATGAAGTGACAACGACCTTATCGTCTTCCCGAATATTGCCTTGTGTCCGTTCAAATCCCATCTTGTCAACCAGTTTTAGACTGGCTCCCAGCGACGGGATAATATTGGCAAGAAATGCATCAAAATTGGTGCCACGAGGCACGAAATTGATCAGGTTGTTCAACTGTGAAACCTCATAAACATCGGATAATATAAATGCATCACTGCCTGATGTGTTGGGCTTTAACTGGTAAACCATCCGGGTTACATTATCTTCAGCTACCACATCTAAATAGATATCCGGATTCACCGTTACGCTAACGTATGTAGTATCAAAGTTTAAAATTGTAAAAGGAACATAGGCTCCGTTTCCATCGATCACCGTTACGGTAGCTCCGACCGGAACATTCACATTATCAACCACCGTTTTTATGGTCGTACCATAATCAAATCCGGAAATTGAACCTGCACCGTCATTCTCAGCAGTAGCCTCTCCGGCACTTTTCGGTGCTGCTGAAACGACGATATTCCAACGAGTGGAAGTCAGATATGCATTGTTGCTCAATCCGGTTGCAGTAACATCCAGACGATAAAGGGTCGTATTGCTGTTATCCGCTGCTACCACTACCAGAACATCATTCATTCCAATCACTGCATCCATGCCTAATTCAGAACCATCTGCTGCCGAAGTAACTTTAATACTCTGATTTTCATCTTCTTTATTAATATTACCCAGAAACTCAGCTACCGTAATACCGGTTTTCAATCCCTCAATTTTTTGTCCCGGCCCAAATCCGTCGCTAACTTTATAAACCGAAGAATTTACCGTCGATTTATAAAATGTGGGATCGAGCATATAGTGCTGATTCAGACTGGACACAGCAACCAGGTATCTTGCCGGTGTAGGAATATGCGAGAAATCGACGCCCGGTTGTACCCGAATCCATTCACTATTTTCCGGATCATCCAGTCCAAATGAACCGCCAATAACCGGGTTCCCTTTATTAATGTGTGGTTTACGAATAAAAATGTTACCCGTTTCATTGGTTTTAAGTGCATAATCTCCTACAATCCAGTAAACATTCTCAGGCATACCCATAACATCGATTAACTCGAAATCATCCGAATCGGTATTCGGTTTTAATCCCAACTTGATCGAATCATTTAAAATCCGATAAAGGAAAATACAGTTACGACGATTCCCGTTCGGTGGCATTGGCACGCCCCCTGAACTGGCCGTAGTGATATCCTCATTCCACGGGTTGGTGATACCCGGAACGGCTTCATTCCAAAACTGAACGTCATACTTCGGAGTATAATCCGTGATTCCCGGATAATAACTCTCTCCTCGGGTGATTAATGCCATAACAAAAGTCCCTCCTCCCTGAACAATGGGGTTTACATTCGGATCGGGCATCATAATTCTCGGAGTTACAGCCCATGTAGCTTCATCAACATGCTTAAGCCCCGGAATATAGGTAGTGTATCTCCTTAACCAGGATGCATTGTAAGTGACCGGGGCATACAGATCTGCACTGCTGCGCATGCCAACCATATAGTTTCTTAAATCAAGCGGTTTATTTCCAGGGTTGTATAATTCAAGGTATGTGCGGCCATTCGGATAGGTATTTACATACTCCGAAATGAACGGATCGGCAATAAACGGTTCAATCTTATCGAACGTCTTCTCTTTGACCAGTTCCACCTTATAGGACTTATGCACCGTATCATTCTCTGCCGTAACCTCAAAAGTTACCGTACGGTCTTCCAACGTACCCGAAAGTGATTTTGCACGCATCACCACAACCGATGCGTTAACATGAGTCGTCTTGGCCTTTAGTGCAGGAATCCCTTCAACATCAAAAGGAACTTCAATCCGGTAATTGGTACCCCCCGGAGTAAATTTTGGAATTGTATCCCCTGTCCAGCCAAAAAGACCTCGGTAAAATTCTGGAATATCGGGCCAGGTAATGGCCGACAAATCTGCATTTGAACTGGGATTGTAACTTTGTACCTGAATATGGTACTCTTTTACCAGGCCACTTTGAGAGGTCACCTTTAACTTATCTCCGTCTTTCAGATCGGGACGGGCAACGCCATCAACCCAGACAAACTCCCAGTTAGCATTAGCCGGTTTCTCCAGGTACTTTAATAATGAATCGGTACGCAAATCAAATCCCAAACCTAACCCTGATCCGGTGATTGTATCAATGCCGTTCTCATGCTTAGTCACACGCGGCCAGCTTAAAATGCCATTTTGTGACCTGGTTGTAATCAGTCCGGTCATTCCGGGTTCCCTGACAATTGGGTGGTCAATCGGGATAACCAAATTATCGTTAGCTGTCGGTGCATTAACTTCAATTTCAAATGTAGCCGATTGCAACGTATTGCCAACGACATATACGGTCAGTTTATCACCCGTTCGGGCAGAACGATATAACGAATCTTCTCTTGACGGATTCAGATCGTATCGCCAGGCAACTCCGGGTCTCTTTTTCATGTAACGCATGATCTCATCCAACCGTTCAATCCCCCACGGAACAGTAATCTTTTTAGAAGCATAATCAACTGTAACTGCGTCGTTCAACGGCTCCAGCGTGGTAGCATCCAAAACAAAATTTCCATGATTACCAATGGTCCAGAAAACATCGCGCCATGAATTATAACCATCGGGCAATTGAATGGGAATCCATTCTGAATCATCAATGCTGATACCCCGGCTGTTGGCAAAGTCAACATTACCCCTGACTATATAAGCCTTTCTTACCACAATTGATGTGCTTAATCCACCAACAACACCGGAAATATCAATGTCCATGTGAGCATAATTTCTGCCTGCATTGTCAAATACGCCTCCCACCTGGTCAATCACTGCAGAGTCTGCATCCGTGTAATGATGCTCTAAATAAAGGGTTCCTCCCCGCATCTGATCAAATATCAGGGAGTAATCTCCCCGGCGTTTGAGCTGTTCCGGATCATTGAGGGCGGTAGTTACACTATCACCCGGATAATAAACGCCCAAAACAGTCTCCTCCCGGTGAATGAGTTTATCGGCAACCTCATATATTCCGGTTTGCTTGGGACGTTCAGATCCCCCCAACCGGCCCATTCCCATTACGTAATGTTCCGGACCGTAATCATAAGCATTGGTGATCACAAAGGATTTACCCGGCTCCAGGGTTCTGTCGGGAAGAAACATATAATCGTGCGTGTCGGTGTACCAGGGATCATTGCATACATCGTTAACCGCCGAACTTCTTACCCACGGATTCAGTGTGCCAAACTTGAAATCACTCAACCGGATCGTTTCAGTGCCCATGTTGGTGATCTCCATATATGCATCACCATTGGAGGTCATTCGGGCTTCTGATATGATCAGTGAGGTATTAACACCTTCGGGATAGGTGCAAACCACTTGTGCATTTAATATCCCGGCAACAAAAACAGAAAAAAGTAAAAGTTTCAGTCTCATAATAAATAATTTTGATTAAAATTTAAATTCCTTATCGCTACTCAAATTCTTTATCTGTAAATAATTATAGAGCTCCAAATAAATTTTTTTTATTCATATTCAACTATATCACATGTTGAATAATTTGTAAATATCCTGTCAAATTGTTAAAATCGTTGCAACTTGAATCATTTCTTACAATCAGATGTTTTATAAACTATAGATCCAATCATTTTGACCTGTAGCATTTGACCAATGCGCAAAAAAAAAAGGAGCTGCTTGCAGCAACTCCCTTTTTTAATTAACTTTTTTACATCATCTAATCCATTTTCTCTAATTCAACCCACAGGGGGAAATATCGCTTTCCGTCAACGGAATAATATTCAAAACAATTAACGTTCAACTCAATCCACATTTTATTTATTTTTCATTTCTCCGAATTTCACCGACGGCGGATGATTGTACTCAAGCGCTGTTTTCCTGACATATTCTGTGAACAGTTCGGGCGTATTGTATACCACCCCTTCACTCCAGGCGCCCGCGATCAGGTACTCAAAACTTCTGTCTTTGGTAACCGGTATTTTAAACGTGTGGTTTCCGCTGAACGAATGAATCCTGCAGTATTCCGGATTATATTCATCCTTTACCACCAGGGCGGAACCAACAAAGTCGATGGTGTACCTGCTCAAACCCAGCTCATCATCGGGAGAGGCTGCCTCCTCTGTTCCCAACCGCATGGCAATCCCCTTCTCCACCCGATTGGCCTTTTCGTCCTGATCGGCGCGGATCCCGCAGGCAAAAAGCACCCCGTTCTGATGGGGAAAAAAGCTTGTAAACTGCACCTTGCAGGTTGAGTAGCTCTGCCTGGTATAGGCGGTATAATCCTGAGTAAGCTCATAATATCCGTTGCCACTGTTCCAGTTCATCGTCTTTACCCGGATCATACTGCGTAGCGGCCCGTTGGGCATATTGGAAATATTGCGTTACAAAGTGCGGATCTTCTTTTCCATCACACATCCGTTCCATCCGTTCGGTCGTTGTGTAAAGCGCAGCTTCATCGCCTCCCAGGTCAAGACTGCATGCATGAAACAACGGCAAATAATCGTTCAGATGACGCTCTTTTAGTCTTTCATAAGTGACACCGTAGACAGCGGTTATATAATCATTGCAACGTTCCTTCTCATCTCCACTCACATTTTTTTTCATTAAATCATAATTTACTGATCTTAAACGTATAAGCCAGTTGCATCTCCTCCGGAATCTGATCTTTCAGCGTTGTTGGAACAGAAATCTCCAACTGCTCCTGTTCGTTCAGTTTCCATGTCAGCGGCTGTTCATGACCGAGCAGGTAAATTTTTGTTCTCTTTTTGGGTTTTACGGTGTTCAACACCAAAACCTTTCCCGGCCATTCAAAGCAATGGACAAAGATCGTCTTCTCATCTTTGGAGCGGGTATACCGCACCTGATCTCCCTCTTTCCACAACTCACCCTCTCTGGCCCGGGTGGCATATATCCCCTCTCCGTTTCTTTTCATCCAGCGCCCCACCTGTTTCAGCTGGCTGATGGCCGTCGGAGAGAATCGTCCGTTTTCATCGGGGCCGATGCCCACCATGAAGTTAGCCGTCCAGTTGGGCCGGCGCTTCACGCGGGTTTTGGTGTCAAACATGGAAAATCCTTCGTGATGCTTCGTCGTAAATGCAAACATCTTAAAGCCACACTCGCTGAAGGTCTCCATCCACTCCTCCGCATCAAAACCGGATGGATTCCACGTTTTATACAACGACTGGTACTCCTGCTTCTTTTCAAAGTCGATATCGGGATTCCGGTTTCCTAAGAATGGCCATGACTCCCCGGTCAGGTTCCAGATCGAATAGATCCCCCAATGGATCCGCACGCCGTACTTCATATCGAGAAACCGCTCATAGGCCTCGTCCGAAGCCCAGTCATATTCAGGAATGGGATCATCTTCGATATAGTTATTCAACCGTTTGTAGTTCTGGTCGGTGGCAGGAAGCCTGTGTGAGAATTTTGATTTTTTCCGTTCCAGCAATACAACGGGAATTGTCGAAACAAAAGATTCAGAATAATTTGAAACTACCATACCGTCAACCCATTGGGAACCAATCATGGTTCCAGCAGCCATACCCAGTCCGTTAATTAAAAATTTTCGCCGTTTCATGAGATCATAAATATTTTTCTTACTTCAATTGATCTATTTTTCTCAAATATTCAAATGATTTTTATCTTCTGCAATATGCTGTATAGATGACTTTTACCCCATCCTGCGTTTATCTTAAAGGTGTTTGTCTCATAATCGAACTAACCTTCATTAGGATTCGACAGAATATCAAGCATATTTCGAAAGAATTCACAAGCTCATTTTCATGAATCTTCCATAAAAATTATAATTTTACTTGTTTTTAAAAATGTTTATTTACAGTCGCTTCAAAAAATCAACAAAAACACTTTATGGAGCAGTTATTGGCAAATAATCATCAGCATTAAAATAGATAAATACGTATAAAATTCAGTCGGGTTGCATCAACAATTTAGGTATCAATAAAAGAATCAATCATGAAAAAAAGTACATTGCTGTTTATTATTTTAATCCCCTTAATACTAATAGGTTGCAAATTCGATCAAAAGAAAAATTCAGATCTTGACCTAGCCTTTTGGGATTATTCCCACATGCAGCAGGTGAAAAAAGATTTGGACAAAGGCAAGACGACCTGGAAGCCTGCCGTTGACAACCTGATTGCCAGTGCCGACCAGGCGATGCAGGAAGGCGTTTATTCTGTCACCTATAAGAACCTGGTTCCTCCCAGTGGCGACAAGCACGACTATATGAGCATGGGACCTTACTGGTGGCCCGATCCGGAAAAACCCGACGGACTGCCATACATTCGTCGCGACGGGGAGGTCAATCCGGAACGGAACAACCTCGACAGCTCCCAGTTAGGCAAAATGTTAAGCGGCGTAAACTCCCTCACGCTGGCATGGTTCTTCTCCGACCAGGTAGCCTACGCACAAAAGGCGGCAGAGCTGCTCCGGGTGTGGTTTCTCAATCCCGAAACGCTGATGAATCCTCATCTCGAATTTGGACAATCGATACCCGGAAGAACCACCGGAAGGGGCATCGGAATCATCGACACGCATGGATTTCAGCAATTGGTCGATGCCATCCGGGTTCTGGAAACCTCCGGCACATTAACCGATCAGGAAAAGGCCGGGCTGAAAGCCTGGTTCGAATACTACTTCCGTTGGCTTACAGAAAGCACTCTTGGTAACGATGAGGATAACACATCAAACAACCATGCCACCTCATACGATGTTCAGGTTTGTGCCATCGCTCACTACATGGGAAATATGGAATTCATCAGAAAAAAGATTGGTGAAGCAACAAAACGACGAATCGATCCACAAATCGAAGCCGACGGCAGCCAGCCCCTGGAGCTGGCAAGAACAAAATCACTTGGATACTCGGTAGCCAACCTGCGAAATTTTATCGATACGGGAGCGCTGGGACTGAAAGTAGGGGTAGACATCTTTGCCTATGAAAATCCGGAAGGTGGCTCCATCCAAAAGGCACTCGACTACCTGATTGCCTATGTCGGCCGGGAAAGCGACTGGAAATTCCCTCAGATCAGCAGTTGGGAATCGGCAGAAAACAGTCTGGGATGGCAAATCAGAAGAGCAGCAAAAATCTACGACAACCAAAAATACCAACAGATCTGGGAAGATACATTCGCCGACAGACTTAACGATCACTGGACACTGTTGGTAACCAGTGGCAAATAGAATCATGATGAATATGAATCACAGAGAACCGGATCTGTTTGCAAATAACCATTGAACTTTTAATCGAATCGAATCAATAATCATGTTCAAAAAAGAAATTTCATTTTTTATCATCCTGTTCATAACCGTTTTTTTATCGTGCCATATGATTGCCTCCGGCATGAACAATACAGATGGCTTTCCCTCTGAATCAGATTCTGACATCAATCAGGTCTGTCCCACGCTAAAAGAGAAATTTGGCATCAAAGGTGACAGTATAACCGACGACACGGAAGCCATACAAAAGGCTTTTGAATCGGGGATCGGCCAACTGAATTTCCCCTCCGGCGTTTACCGGATCACCCGAACTATTGAGATACTACTGGATAAGACAGGGCCGATAGCCTTCTGTGGAATGGGAACTGCGCAATTTGTTATGGATGGTCCGGGACCCGCTTTTAAAATCGTCGGAACACACGAAGGCAGGGCCGATCCGCCAACAGTGAAACCCAATGTATGGAAAAACCAGCGAATGCCCCTCATCGATGGACTGGAAATTGTCGGGAAGCACCCGGAAGCTATTGGCATTGAAGCTACCGGCACTATGCAGCTGACCATTACACGGGTATTGATCAGAGATGCCCTGCACGGGATTCATCTAACCAACCGGAACCGAAATGTCATTATCTCGGAATGCCACATCTATAACAACCGGTTCTTCAAGCC
>CAZILU010000067.1:6056-7798 GCA_964540165.1 uncultured Mariniphaga sp. | reverse complement strand
GATAAACATTACCAATTGCCATATCAGCTATAATAAGGAGGGGGGCATTGTGGTTCGCCACGGCGATGTGCATAACCTGCAGATAGGCTCCTGCGATATCGAATATAACATGGACCGAAAAGGCCCGCCGGCTGCCAATATTTTGATCGACATGACGGAGGGAAACATGCTCGAAGGAGCCATCACCGGCTGTACCATTCAACACGACTACATCTCACCCGGGTCATCCAATATTCGCCTGATTGGCCGGGGAGCTGAGGAGCGGGGAAAAATCGGGAATATCTCTATCTCTGCAAACCAACTAAGCGAAACCGTTGACAATGTCCATATCAAATTTGGAAGAGGAATCATAATCACGGGAAATACCTTTTATATGAGCACAAACCACTCCATTCGGATCGAAGAGAGTGATCATATCCAGATTGGAACAAACTTGATTGACCGAAATCCGCACTACGGACAGAGAATAATGAATTCATCCGACAATGTTACCATAAAGAATAGCAACAACATAACAATTAGCGACTTGCACATAAACAATGTGAAGCATAGCCCGGGAATCGTTATGGAAAACTGCCAAAATTTAAATGTCACGAATTCAACCATCATCGATTGCGCTGAAGGTGGCATCTATATAAAAGGGAGTAAAAACGGAAAGGTGACGGGTAATTTGATCTCATTCGGCCAATTAGAACGTGAAAATCCGGATGCCATCCACATCAAAAAGGGGTTGAATCTACTGATAACAACCAACTATTCCAACGGCAAAATTTCCAGCTCTGGTGATTCCGGGAATGTCCGGATCGTTAATAATTATGCCTATTAAAAACGGGTATTCATCTCATTAAAATTGTTTGTTTTCAAAGGTATGAGATTGAACTCCCATAATTTTAATCCTGCTCGGTTGTGTCAAGAATCGTCATGGTCGTTTCAACCAAACTTTTCCGATTCTTTTTTTTTTGTAAGTTTGTATGTGAATAAAACAGGATCAATTTCATTTCAATCAGGTATGGTTATCGGGTTAAATGCAATGCCGGAAAACCGGATAATTCCTTTTGATATTAAAGTTCTTTTTTTTAAATGAATTCAAATTTCTAACGGTTAAATGATGGTAAAAGAAATATATAAATCCGATAAAAAAATGGGATTACTTCCTATTGCCGAAGTGATCTTCCTTTTAATACTCCCCTTAACATTGTGTGCTCAGCGTGTTGGCGAGTCCTTGCCCGACTGGTCGGAAGGGTATCTTGAGATTCATCATATCAACACCGGATTGGGAGAGTCGGCCTTTTTAATTCTTCCCGATGGAACAACTATGTTAGTGGATGCCGGCGTAACTTCCAAGCCCAAACCCAGGGTTACCAATCCGCGTCCCGATGACAGCCGGCCTCCGGGCGAATGGATTGCCCGGTATATCACTCATCGGATTGGCGATCGTAAAGACGTCCGGTTAAACTACATTCTGGCTACTCATTTTCATAACGATCATATTGGCGCTGTATTCCCCGACTCAAAATTATCTGAATCAGGGCTTTTTCATCTGACAGGGATCACCGAGGTAGGAGAAAGATTACCATTCGATAAAATCATCGACCGGGGCTGGCCGGATTATAACTACCCCTCCCCGGTAAAGGATCGGGATGCACAGAATTACATCCGTTTTGTCCAGTGGAGCGTACAAAACAAAAAGAGTACCGCTGAAATGATTCGCGTGGGAGCTAACGATCAGTTTACCATGGTAA
>CAZILU010000067.1:0-6046 GCA_964540165.1 uncultured Mariniphaga sp. | reverse complement strand
GTGGTGCCGTTACCACTGGCGGCTGATATGCGGGAGAAATATCCCGATTTTGAGATCCGCAACCTTGCCGGAAACGGGTATATATGGACCGGATTTGCCGATAACAACCGAAACTATTTCCCGGAGGGTAAGTTTCCAAACGAGAATGTTGCCAGCATTGCGTTTCGGCTTACCTATGGCAAGTTTAACTACCTGAATAGCGGAGATATCAGCAGGTCAGACCTTCTGGGAGATAAAGAAGCAGTCGACTTTGAAACCCCGGTTGGAATTGCAGCCGGACCCGTTGATGTGTGCCTGGCAAATCACCATGGCCATTACGATGCCATGAATGTCTCCTTTATCGAAGCAGTCCGGCCAAGAGTTTTTATCCTTTTTGCCTTCAATCCAATGCATCCCGCCCCCTCCACTTTGCATAGAATGATGTCAACAGCCATCTACCCCGGCCCCCGCGATATTTTGGCTACCAATATCATGGATGAGCAACGGGTAGTCATCGGAGATCCCATAAAAAATATAAAAAGCCAACAGGGGCATATCGTTGTCAGGGTTCAACCGGGAGGAGAGCTATACTTTATATATATCCTCGACGACACAAATGAAAAATTCATCATTAAAGAAATTTTCGGTCCATACGAAAGTCGATAACCGGATAAAGATTAAAACAATATGAAAAATTTAAAAGCAACCACTCCCCTTCTGATCCTGATCATTTTACTATCAGGATGTTCCCGGGAAAAACAAAATCCTTTGACCACAAAAATCGTTGAGAACATCTCCGCTCCGGTCATTGAAAAAGCAGATAATTATCTGAATGAAATCCCGGTAACCGTCACCGATGCATCCTGCGAACGAAGTGCCGGCAGTAAAAATGACTTCTACTCTGAGGGCGACTACTGGTGGCCCGATCCGGAAAATCCCGGCGGACCTTATATTCAAAGGGACGGACTGAGTAATCCCGATGTCTTTTCTAACCACCGTCATGCCATGGTTCGGCTTAGCGAACATACGGCAACGCTCACCTCAGCCTGGATGTTAACCGGCAAGCAAAAGTATGCCGATAAAGCCCTGGAACACCTCAATGCCTGGTTTGTCAATCCCGAAACTATGATGAATCCGCACATGCTCTATGCGCAGGCAATCAGCGGCCGTGTTACCGGCAGGGGAATCGGCCTCATTGATGCCTACCACCTGGTAGAAGTTGCTCAATCAGTGCGCGTTCTCTCCCAAAAAAACGGTATTTCTGCCGAACAGGCGATCCAAATAAAAGCGTGGTTTAGCCGGTTCCTGACCTGGATGACAACACACCCATATGGTATAGACGAGATGAATACCAAAAACAATCATGCCGTATGTTGGTTGGCCACCGCAGGTATGATGGCCGTTCTTACCGAAAATGCAGAAATCATAAATCGTTGCAAAGAGCGGTTTATAAACATTGCCCTGCCCGATCAAATGGCTGCTGACGGAAGTTTTCCCCGGGAACTGGCACGCACCAAACCTTATGGCTACTCGCTGTTTAACATGGATGCCTTTGCTACCGTTGCTCATATCTTATCTACCCCGGAAGATAATTTATGGAGCTACTCAACCGCCGATGGAAAATCGTTGCAGAAAGGAATGGAGTATATTTTCCCTTATATAAAGGACAAATCAACCTGGCCTTTTGAAAAGGATGTCTTTATCTGGGATGAATGGCCGGCCAGACAATCCTGCCTGCTCTTTGCTGGATTGGCCTATGGAAATAAATCCTATATTGATACCTGGCTGCAACTTCCGGCAAATCCAAACCACCCGGAGGTTATCCGAAACCTGCCCGTCAGACATCCGGCTATCTGGCTCGATTTGAAATAACCGAAACCATCAAAATTTTGTTTTGACCAGCAGGCATTGAAAACTCATGCAAATAAAAATTTGATGTAATCCGAATGCACATGTTGTTAAAATTTTTATATTAACCTTTTTTTAGTGAAACTTGATTTACTGACCTTTTTTATGCATAAACCGGTAACGTAACCGAAATTGTAGTTATAAACCAGAAGCATTTTCGATGATCATCCGGATAGATAAAACTGTTTTGCAAATAACCAGGAATTTAAACAATATAAAACTAAAAATCAATAGGATATGAAAACCAGAAGAACATTTATCAAAGAGTCAGCCATCGCTACGGCCGGACTGACTGCCGGTATGCAGGCATTAGGGAAAGCAGGAAATTCGATCATAGGTGCCAATGAGAAGATCAGGATGGGTTTTATCGGCATCGGCAACAGGGGATCTCAGCTCCTGGAACTCTTTATGAAAGAGCCTGGTTGTGAAATTGCTGCGCTTTGTGATGTTTATAAACCCTACCTCAAGCGCGATCGCTCACTGGTGCATCCAAGGTATCTGAAGGATATGCCGGGGCAGATACCAAAAATGGGCGAAAAATTTCACCGGCAGCCGACCTTGTACGACGATTACAGAAAGTTGTTGGAGGATAAAAGCATCGATGCGGTATGCATTGCTACTCCCGATCACTGGCATGCCATCCAAACCATCGAGGCGATACAGGCAGGGAAGGATATTTATGTTGAAAAACCGTTGACTGCCACTATTAAGGAGGGCAGAGCCATGGTAAATGCAGAAAAGGCCAGCGACCGGGTGGTGGCCGTGGGATTAAACCGGCGGGGAAACGAAGTATATCAAAAACTGTCCAGAGAGATCCCGGACGGGAAAATTGGCAAGGTAACCCTGGCACGGGCTGCCAGAATCAATAATATGTTTCCAAACGGCATTGGCAAATTGCAACCGGAGCAACCACCGGCTGACCTTAACTGGGATCAATGGATTGGCCCCAGGGCTTTTCGCCCCTACCAATATAATATTGCTCCATATATGTTCCGCTGGTGGAGCGATTACTCCAGCCAGATGGGTAACTGGGGCGTGCACTATATGGATGTGATCCGATGGATGCTGGGAGAAAAAGCACCAACGGCAATCTCCGCCCACGGTGGGCAATTTGTACTGGATCATGATGGAGACATTCCTGATTCTATGGAAGTTACATTTGAATTCCCATCGGGAGCCATTGTTACGTTCAGTATTTTTGAGGCAACCGGAGGATCTATCTTTCCCTACGGTGAGATCGAACTTCGCGGAACCAAAGGGGTTATCTACACCAGCCAGGATGGTTACAGGGTTACTCCTACATCCAAAGGCCAGTTTCAAAACTGGGAGAAATTCATCGAGAAGGAAGAGTTTACCATTCCCTCCGAAGATCTTACCGATGGCAGTAATGCTTACGCCACAGCCACCCTGGTAAAGGATTTTCTTTCTTGTGTTAAATCCAGAAAAACACCCCTTTGTCCCCTGGAAGAGGGACATCGTTCCACCAGTTTTGCCCATCTGGCAAACATCGCTTTAGCAACAAGAAAGCGACTGGAATGGGATCCGGAAAAAGAGCAGTTCACCAACTGTAAAGAGGCAAACGAGATGCTTCACTACGAATACAGAAAACCCTATAAACTCTAACAAAAAACAAGAAAATGGCTCAGAACAGACGCAAGTTTATCTCGACAATAGCTGCAGCAAGCGCCGGAACGGCAATGCTGACAAAAAGCAGCGCTGCCACGGCACTCTTTCCTGACTCTAAAGGAGACTACCCGGTCTACTTCTTCTCCAAACCACTGGATAAGTTTGAAAATGACTTCATGGGAGAGACACTTAATCGGGTAGGATCCCTGGCAGGATACGATGTAACCGTCAGACCGGGAGGCAAAATCGAACCACAAAACGTTGAATCCGACCTTCCCCGGTTTGTGGAAACCGGCAAAAAATACAACCTGGAAACCAAAATGATCGTTTCGGCTTTTTCCCGTGCCGATGATCCACACATCGATCAGGTGCTTAGAACAGCTTCCGGATTGGGTGTCCGGCATTACCGGATGGGATACATCGATTATGATAAGTCGATGGATGTTTGGGAATTCCTACAAAGCATTAAATTTCAGATAATTAAACTCGCTGAGGTCAATGAAAAATATGGAATTCAGGCTGGATACCAAAACCACTCGGGAGGTCCTAAGTTCGGAACACCCTTGTGGGATTTATGGGAAATTCTCCGGGATATGCCCTGCCAATTTATAAGCAGTCAATTTGATGTCCGCCATGCCATGGTCGAAGGTGCATCAACTTATATTCTTGCTCTGAAACTTCTGAAAGATCATATCGGCTCACTGGCTATCAAAGACTTTTCCTGGGAAGTAACCAACGGTAAAGCCCGAAATGTTCATCTCCCCCTGGGAGAAGGACTGGTCGATTTTGATCTCTATTTTAAAACAATCAAAGAGCTGGGCATAAAGGTTCCCATCACCCTGCATGTGGAATACCCCCTGCTGAACGCCGATGAAGGGAAGCTTCCCTTGCTGAAACAGCAGGATATCCTGGTCTCAAAAATTAAAAAGGACGTGGATTTTGTTAACAGATTCTTAGTAAAATACCAATTAGCTTAACCATGCAAAATCAATCGAGACGAAACTTTATAAAAACCGGCTTGATGGCAGCCAGTGCTTCGGCCATCGCCGGAACTCCCAACTTCCTGTTATCATGTAAAAACGAAAAGAAGATGAAAAAAATTAAAATCAGTGACGTTAAATCTAATTTTGAGAGAGAACCACTCATCAGGCCCTTTGGTTTCAAAGGGGGTTATATGTCGGAAATATGGCAGTCAGTTGCCTGGATCAAAAGCGCTTCCGACATTGCAAAGGTGGGTCTTTGCACACAAAGTGTCCTCTGGTCTGATGCAGAAATTTTTGCCAAATATTCAGAAAGCGGTGGTAATACACTTATGTATGCCATGAGCGAATATGCCTTACAACTACTGAAAGGTCAAACATTTACAGATCCGGTCGAACTGTTAGACAGCATCTGGCTGGATGTGCTGGAGTATGGAAAAACCATCACCGGGAACCCAAACCTGAGAGAGACCTTCGCGCTGAATGCCCTCGTTGGTGTTGATAATGCCATCTGGAGGTTGTATGCCGAAGAGAATGGGTTCAAAAATTTCGATGAGATGATTCCGGAACAGTGGCGGCCAGCCGTATCACACCGCAGCGAAAAAGCCGCAAGCATCCCGTTGATGGCCTATTCTATTCCGGTTTCTGAAATCAAACAGGCCGTTGAAGAGGGTTACTTCTTTATGAAAATTAAAATCGGTCAGCCTGGCACCCAGGAGGAGATGCTGGAAAAAGATAAAGCACGCCTGACCGAAATTCATAATGCCATCGGCCACTACCAGACTTCCCATTCAGAAAACGGGAAGCTACCCTACTATTTTGATGCCAACGGCAGGTATGAATCGAAAGATACCCTGATGAAGCTGATCGACCATGCCAAAAAAATTGGGGCATTTGACCAGATCGCCGTCATCGAAGAACCCTTTCCGGAAGAGATGAAGATTGATGTGAGCGATATCCCCCTTCGCCTGGCAGCCGATGAAAGTGCCCATACCGACACCTATACCCTGGAACGTATTCAGATGGGATACAAAGCCATTGCCCTGAAAGCCATCGCAAAAACCCTTAGCATGACCCTGAAAATTGCCAATGTTGCTAAACAACAGAATATACCCTGCTTCTGCGCCGACCTCACCGTCAATCCCATACTGATCGACTGGAACAAAAACGTGGCTGCCCGTCTCGATCCATTCCCCGGATTAGGAACCGGTCTGCTCGAAACAAACGGCCACCAAAATTATAAAAACTGGAAGGTGATGGAGAGTTATCATCCCTATCCGGATGCCCGCTGGAGAAAAATCGTCGATGGGCTTTTCCACCTCGATGACCATTTTTATGAAACCAGCGGAGGCATCTTATCCGATTCTGAGCACTATCAAAAAATGTTCGAAATCTCCTGAAGAGAGATTTCTCCTCCTGCGTCGTCGAAATGACAGATTCTTATAAATAGCTTATAATGAGAAGCATGACAAAATCAAATCCTGGTGTCATTTCGAGTCCCCACCCAAAAAAATTTGGGCATAATGAGGTGATGACATAACCGGCAGCTGTCA
>CAZILU010000066.1:0-16837 GCA_964540165.1 uncultured Mariniphaga sp. | reverse complement strand
AAAGGCTTTATCGTTAAAAGAACTTCTCCCGGATATAGCTGCGGCCGAAGAAGTCTAAAGAGAACCCGAGGGTCATCTCATACGTACCAAACTGATATGGAAAAAGTTCGTTGTAGGTAATATCCATGGCATAACCGATCCGCAAGTTGTTATCGGTAATCCATTGCGTAATGAAGCAGAGGGCATTCCCCGAACGGGTGATCACCCCCAGCCAGATCTTCTCCCGTAACATCCAGTTCAACCCCACATCGTACTGCAGCGGCAAGCCCTGCTTGTAGGTGAGCATCAACGTCGGTTTGAAAGCCAGGTAGTTGTACTGGATCATCCGGAACACATAACCGGCCGTCAGATAGACGGTATGGATCTGCGTTTCGAAGTTGAAGTTGTTCACATTGGTTTCCAAACGGTTCCGCAGCATTTTGGGAATGGAGAGCCCTACGTAGTAGTTCTCCGTATAGAGAAATCCGCCCACCCCGAAGTTGGCTAAGAACTTCTGATCAATGTCGTGGGCAAATATAGGATCGTACTCATCGTACGGGTCCAGCTCCAGCTCCGACAACGGAATGTTGTAATTGGAAAAACCATATTTAAGTCCCAGACGCAGCAACATATGCGGTTTCAACGCCACCTCATAGGCATAATCGCCATATACATTCAGCTTATTCTCATACCCGAAACGGTCATTGACAATGTTGAGGCCGAGGCCGACCTTCTCGTTGCGGGTGGGTGAATAGAATGAGATTACCTGCGTTAACGGAGTGCGATTGATCCCGGCCCACTGCTTTCGCACCAGCATGTTAAATCCGATTTTCTCCCACATGCCTGCGTATGCCGGATTAACCGTCTGCATATTAAACATATACTGCGTAAGAACCGGTTCTAACTGACCGTAACTTCCGGAAAAGATTAACGTCAGAAACAGGGTCAGGTAAAGATGATGTATGAACCGGCGTTTCATGTTTTCAGGCTAAATTATGCGGTGAAAACTACGATTTTTTGGCGACATACACAATAGGGTCGTTTCGCTAATGCAGAAATGCTGAAGAACAACACCCTTCAACAATGACAGGTGTCCTGTGAACTTTTTTTTCTGCTGTTCGTTTTATATTCAAAATAAGAGTTGTACATTTGCGACTGCTGCGTGGAGAGATTTGAGATTGATTGCAACCACAGGAAAAAATGCTAAAGCAATCGTGCTTTTCTACCGTTTCAATCGCATATATCCCACAGCTTAAAACATTGTTAAACATGCCGGAACTATTTCCGGTAAAAAATTGAATGATATGAGTTATCTATTTACCAGTGAGTCGGTATCGGGTGGTCATCCCGATAAGGTATCCGATCAGATTTCGGATGCCCTGTTAGATGAGTTTCTTGCCTTCGACAGCGACTCCAAAGTAGCCATTGAGACGTTAGTTACCACCGGCCAGGTCGTTGTTGCCGGCGAGGTGAAATCGAAAACCTATGTTGACGTTCAGGAGGTCACCCGCCGGGTGATCAACCAGATTGGATATACTAAAGGCGCCTACCGTTTTGAGGGGGACTCTTGCGGGGTGCTGGTGGCGATCCATGAGCAGAGCCCCGACATCAACCGCGGGGTTGACAAGAGCAATAAGGAGGATCAGGGTGCCGGCGACCAGGGGATGATGTTCGGGTACGCCTGCCGCGATACCGACAACTTCATGCCGCTGCCGCTGGAGCTGGCCCATGAGATCCTGATCGAGCTGGCTTCCCTCCGCCGCGAGGGCAAAGCGATGCCTTACCTGCGCCCCGACTCCAAGTCGCAGGTGACCATCCAGTACAGCGATGATAACCTGCCGGAGAAGGTGCATACCATTGTGGTATCTACCCAGCACGATGAGTTTGACGAAGATGAGCCTATGCTGGCGAAGATCCGCGAAGATGTGATCAACATCCTGATGCCCCGCGTGAAAGCCCGGCTTCCCGAGCGCGTGCAGAAGCTCTTTGGCGATGACATCATCTTCCACGTCAACCCTACCGGTAAGTTTGTGATCGGCGGGCCTCACGGCGATACCGGTCTCACCGGGCGTAAGATCATCGTCGACACCTACGGGGGACGCGGTGCCCATGGCGGTGGCGCATTCTCGGGGAAAGACCCGTCGAAGGTCGACCGCTCGGCAGCCTATGCCGCCCGATACATCGCCAAAAACCTGGTGGCCGCCGGCGTTGCCGATGAGATCCTGGTGCAATTGGCATACGCCATCGGCGTAGCTCAACCGGTGGGTGTTTACGTAAATACATACAACCGGTCGAATGTGCCGGTATCCGACGGGGAGATCGCCAACCGCGTACGGTCTCTCTTCGACCTGCGGCCTGCCGCCATCGAACAGAAGCTGAAACTGCGAAACCCGATCTACTTAGAGACAGCGGCCTATGGCCACATGGGAAGAAAACCGGAAGTGGTAACCAAAAAATTTGAGTCACCCTACGAATCCAATCCCATCGTGCGGGAGGTGGAGCTCTTCACCTGGGAGAAGCTGGATGCCGTGGAGAAGGTGAAAAAGGCTTTTAACCTTTGATACGAATATATAAACCGTTCATCTCAGCAGATGCTGAGATGAACGGTTTTTTTTAAGCTATTTGTAATCCGGTCCTTTTTACCAAATCAATCAAAGGAGAATCCTCATTATTTAAAAATCGCTCTTTTTCAACCAGATAAGGCTCAATTTTTGAATTCACTTTTCTGGTTAAACTCCAGATTTTTCCTGTCAAATAATCATCCTCATTTTCAGTAACAATCATAATATCAATGTCACTTTCATCGGTAGCAGTATTTGATAGATAACTACCATATAAATAAGCTTTATCAATTGTTATCCCCTCAGAACGTAAAACAAATATATATTTTCTTAAAATCTCTACAATCTCTCTTTTAGCCATTGTAATAATATTTTAGCTTTTTCAAGGTATTCATTAACTTTCAGAATATCAGGAAGGACCGGATTATAATCAGGATATCGTCCCTGCAATTGGTATTTCATTTAAAATCTCTACAATCTCTCTTTTAGCCATTGTAATAATATTTTAGCTTTTTCTGAAAGATAAATCAAATTATGTGACTTCGGAGCAACCTCACCAGAAACCTTTACAATATTGGCTTTAATAGCTTTCTCAATTACTAAATGACAAAAAAACAATCCATGTAGAATTCGTTTTTCCCGAATTAGAAGTTCAGAAGTTGAAAGATCATCCTCTGCTCCCTTTATCCAATATTCAATTTGTTTGTTTTTATTAATCATTTTATATCCACGAAAAAGTCAAAGTTACAAAAAACAATCGTTGCACAGATTCAAAGGTACAATGTTTTCATGCTTATCTCCTAAAGATATGGAACCTCCTGAGGAGGTTCTTTTCTATCCAGGCAAATTCTTCTAAAGATATGGAACCTCCCGGGGAGGTTCTTGTCAAACTCTTTTAAACATTTTCCCTCTTTTTTGAAACATCTTTTTAGTTTATTCGAATAACAAATTGGTTGTAATAACTAAATAAAGATTTTTTAAGATGAAACGGAAATGGATTACCATGGTCGTATTGCCGGCATCCAATGCGGAGATCATCAAAAACCGGTTGGAGAGCAAGGGCATTGAGTGTGATTTGGAAGCGTTGTCACTGCTGGATGAGTCGCCTTCCACGGTGCGGGTGAAGGTCCTGGAAAAAGATATTCACGATGCCCTCCCGCTGCTGGAAGATTTTATGAGCAGTCGTTCCGAACCATCGGGTAGTGATGCGGAAGATAAGGGGCACATCCTGGTTCCCGTTGACTTTTCACCGGGCACCATCCAGGCCGGCAAGCTGGCCTTTAACATCGCACAACGCCTGCAGGCCCGGATGATTTTCATGCACTGCTACATCAATCCGATCATCCACTCGGTTCCCTATGCCGATGTCTATGTGTACGATGCTGCGCTCTTGGCGCGCATGGAGAGTACCGAGAAAGAGGCCAATGAGAACTTTACGGCCTTCATCCGTCAGCTCTCGGCGGAGATCGGAAAGGAGCGCTGGAACCAGGTGAACAGCGAGTTTATCATCAAACCGGGGTATGCCGATGAAGATATCCTGGCATACGCTCACCAAAACCACTCCAAACTGATTGTGATGGGTACCGGCAGCAACACCAGCATGGCCGTCGGATCGGTGACCGCCGACATCATCTACAACGCCAAAGTGCCGGTGCTGGTCGTACCCGCCGAGGCGCAACAAAATGACCTGCCGGAGTTTAAACGGGCCGTTTACGCCACCAACTTTGATGATAAGGATTTTCAGGCCATCAACAAGCTGATATCCATACTGAAGCCCTTTCAGGTAAGGCTGTATTGCGTGCACATCAGCAAAGAGGAGCGCACCGACTGGGATAAGGCGCGGTTAGAGGGGATGAAGAACATCCTCACGGAACGATATGCCGAAAAGGCATTTGAATGCCGGATGCTCATCGGCGATGATCTCCTGGAGACCCTGGACAATTTCATTCGGGAAGAGCAGATCGATATCATCTCCCTAACCACCCATAAACGGAATATGATCTCACGGCTCTTCAACCCCAGCGTTGCCCGGAAGATGGTCTTCCACGCCAAAACGCCGCTGTTGATATTTCATGCCTGAGCGTCCACCGAAAGGGTGATCGGCCGCCGGATTTTTTTGTGACAGCATGAGCTGTCCGGGAAAATTTCTATTTTTACCCTTTTAACCATCAAATTTGCAATATATGGAAGAATTAGCCGTCGGTTCCCGGGTTGAGCACCCACGATATGGTGAAGGGATTATCAGCAAGAGCCTCCTTACCGCCTATGAGATTTTTTTTGAAAAAGGGGGAAAAATTGAGATCACCAAGAGAAACACCGACCTGAGTGTCATTACAAAAAATGAGGACCTCCCCCCACGTCAGGGGATTACCATCGCCGAAGTAGAGAAGGCGATGAAGTATGTCCTGGATCAGTATGGCGCGCTGAATGCCATGGTGCCGTTGGGCGATAAATGGAAAGGCGGCATGTTACTGATGCAACCCGCCAATGCGGAGCTGAAGCCCAAAGAGATCCCCATCGAGGTCTTTTTTCACAAGATCGTGATGTTGCGCGACCGGTTGCGGGTGCTGGAACAGAACATCAACAGCCACGAGGTGTTAACCGATGAGGAGAAGGTAAACCTGCAGCAATACATCACCCGGATCTATGGATCGCTGACCACCTTTAACGTACTTTTCGCCGAGAAAGAGGAGTTCTTTGTCGGTGCGAAATCCAAATAGAAGTAACCATGCTGGATACAGATCCGTTGAACGTTCTCCGTCACTGTCCCCGCTGCGGCTCGTACGCATTCCGGGCATCGGGCCCGCGCTCGCTGAGGTGTGACGACTGCGGTTTTCACTACTTCATCAACGCAGCGGCAGCTGTAGCAGCGCTCATTGCCGATGAGGCGGGGCGACTGCTGCTGACCACCCGCGGCGTGGAGCCTGGCTACGGGATGCTTGACCTTCCGGGAGGCTTTATCGACCCGGGAGAACCGGCGGAAGCGGCCGTGCGCCGGGAGCTGAAGGAGGAGCTGGGGATGGAGGTGCGATCGCTGATCTACCGCGAGTCCGCACCCAACACCTACACCTTCTCCGGACTCAACGTCTATACCTTAGACATGGCCTTCGAAGTAGTACCTGTAACGACAACCGGGCTAAGGGCTATGGACGACATCCTGGAGTACCGGTTTTACCATGCCGGAGAGATCGACTACAGCCGCATTCCGGCACCATCAATCGTACAGTTTATAAAAAACTTTTTTGAAAAATGAGCCAGATTACCCAACGGATTACCGACCTCCGGACCGTGTTGAAAAATCGTCAGTTGGATGCCTTTTTGGTGACAGGCACCGATCCCCATGCGGGAGAGTACCTGCCTCCCCGCTGGGAAACCCGTGCCTTTATCTCCGGATTTACCGGATCGTACGGCCAGGTGGCGGTCACCTTGTACAAGGCGGCCCTGTGGACCGATTCCCGCTACTTCATACAGGCCAGGCAGCAGCTCCAGAACAGCAAGATCACCATGTATAAACTACGGGTACCCGATGCCGTGGAACCCGAAGAGTGGCTGGCAGAAAACCTGAAGCCGGGAAGCCGCGTAGGCTTCGACCCGCAGGTGATCACCCTCTCCGGCTACCGCAAATTGGCCGGTGCCCTCAAAAAGGCCGGAATCGAACCGGTGGAGACTGCCGACCCCTTTCAAAGCATCTGGAAAAACAGACCGCCCCTCTCCAGCGAACCCGTTTTCGAGCTAACCACCGAAATTACCGGGCTCTCGCGCCCCGAGAAGCTGGTGCTGATCGAACAAGAGCTGAAGCGATACGAAGCCGACTACCTGATAATCAGCGCACTCGATGAACTGGCCTGGATGCTTAACCTCCGGGGTAAGGATATTCCGTATAACCCGGTATTTACCGGCTATGCCATCTTCGGCATCCACGAAACGATCCTCTTTACCAACCTGAATAAACTGGATCATACCCTGACTGAAAAGCTTCATCAGGAGCAGATCACGCTGAAAAACTACGAAGAGTTCTTCCCCTTTCTGCAGACGATCCGGGTAAAGAAAATTATATTGGATCCGGCAACCGCCAGCTTTGCCATCGATAGAGCCCTCCGCCAGGGAAATGAGATCATCGAGGAGAGCTCTCCCGTGGCAGCCATCAAGTGCATGAAAAACGATGTTGAGTTGGAGGGATTTCGCCAGGTCATGAAGCAGGATGGCGTTGCGGTGACTCAGTTTCTGCACTGGCTGCACCACAGCATCGCACAGGAAAAGATCACCGAATACACTGCCGGACGTAAGTTAGCGGAGTTTCGTGCTCTGCGGAAGGGATACCAGGGAGAGAGCTTTGAGCCCATCGTCGGGTACCGTGATCACGGGGCGATCGTGCACCTCAGCGTTGATCCCGACAACGCCCGGCAACTGTTTCCGGACGGGATCCTGCTCTTCGACACGGGCGGGCACTACCTGTGGGGTACCACCGACCTCACACGAACGGTAGCCTTAGGTCCGGTTACGAAAGCTCAAAAAAGGGACTTTACCCTGGTGCTGAAGGGGATGATTACCTTGACAACCGCCCGGTTTCCGGTAGGCACACGCGGGTGCAACCTCGACATCCTGGCCCGGAAAGCGCTCTGGGACCAGGGCCTCAACTACGGTCACGGCACCGGCCATGGCGTGGGCCATTTTCTCAACGTGCACGAAGGACCGGCGGGTATCCGCCAGGAGATCACCCCGGTGCCCATCCAGCCCCGGATGGTGCTCTCCAATGAACCGGGCATCTACCGCGAAGGCAAGTACGGCATCCGGATTGAAAACCTGATCTTATGCGTCGAACGGGAGAGCACCCCCTTCGGAAAATTCCTGGGTTTTGAGACGCTCACCCTCTGCCCCATCGACCGGACACTGATCGACAAGTCGCTGCTCACCAGAGATGAGAAGCAGTGGCTCAACAACTACCACCAGGATGTACGGGAGACGCTGACACCCCTGTTGGAACCGGATGTGGCAAACTTTCTCAGGCAGCTGACAGAACCGGTATAAAAAGCTACCTTTGCATTCGTGATCGACCACTTTACCATACAACGCATTCTCGACACCGCCGACATTGCCGAGGTAGTCTCTGAATTTATCACCCTGCGCCGACGCGGGGTTAACCTGCTGGGCTTATGCCCTTTTCACAACGAAAAAACCCCCTCCTTCACCGTCTCCCCTTCGAAGGGGATATTCAAATGCTTTGGCTGCGGCAAGGGGGGAAACGTGGTGAACTTCATCATGGAGCACGAATCGCTGAGCTATCCCGAGTCGCTGAAGTGGCTGGCCCATAAATACAACATAGAGATCGAGGAGAAGGAGGAGACGGAGGAGGAGAAGCTGCGCAAGGATGAACGCGAAAGCCTGATGATTGTCACCGCCTTTGCCGGCAAGTACTTCGCCCGCTACCTGTGGGAGGAGAACGAGGGGCGCACCATCGGGCTGAGCTATTTCCGCGAGCGGGGCTTCCGCGATGATATCCTGAAGCGCTTTGAGGTGGGGTTTGCCCCCGATGGAAAGGCGGTCTTCACCGAAGCGGCACAGAAGCAGGGGTTTAAATCCGACTATTTAGAGAAAGCGGGGCTGACGATCCGGCGCGATGACTGGGTACAGGACCGTTTTGCCGGGCGGGTGATTTTTCCCGTGCACAACCTGGCCGGGCGAATCATCGCCTTTGGCGGCCGCATCCTGAAAAACGATCCCAAGGCAGCAAAGTATATCAACTCACCCGAGTCGGAGATCTACCATAAAAGTCAGGTGCTATACGGTATATACCAGGCCCGGCGGGAGATCGCCCGGCAGGAGAAGTGCTACCTGGTGGAGGGCTACACCGACGTGCTGAGCATGCATCAGGCGGGCATCGAGAATGTAGCAGCCTCCTCGGGAACGGCACTCACCCCCGAGCAGATCCGGCTCATCCGCCGCTTCACACCCAACGTAACGATCATCTACGACGGCGATGAGGCAGGCATCAAAGCCTCCCTGCGGGGCATCGACCTGGTGTTAGCCGAAGGGCTTAACGTGAAGGTGCTGCTCCTCCCCGACGGCGAGGATCCCGACTCTTTCGCGCGAACGCACGGGGCCTCCGGATTTCAGCAGTTCATCAGGGAGCATGAGACCGACTTCATCCGGTTTAAAACGGAGCTACTCATGAAGAGTGCCGGCAACGACCCCATCGCCAAAGCCCGGCTGATCACCGATGTGGTTCGCTCAGTAGCCGTCATCCCCGACAATATCACCCGCTCGGTATACATTAAAGAGTGCAGTAATTTGCTGGATGTAAGCGAGGAGATACTATACGCGGAGGTCAGAAAACAGAAACGGAAGGAGAACGATGACTATCGGCGGGGCGAACAGCGCCGGCAGGAGAGCACCGCTACCGCACCGCGGCAGACACAAACCGCTGCCGAAACGCCGGCCGACGCGCTGCCCGAAGAGCGGGAGATCCTCCGGGTTCTCCTGAAATATGGGAAATACCCCCTCTTTGAGCTGGATGGTGAACTTCCGGGAGAGGTGCAGCGGATCAACGTGGGGGAGTACATCATCGAATCGCTGGAGAGCGACGACCTGGTGCCCGCCGATGAGCACTTCCGCACCATCTTTTATGAGTGCCGCGATCGGCTGAAAGAGGAGAGCTTCGATCCGTCGAAGTACTTTATCTACCACACCGATGCCGGGGTCAGTAAGCTGGCAACCGACCTGCTGACCGACAAGTTCATCGAAAGCAAACGGTGGAGCCGGGCCGGGGCCTATACCGAAAAAGAGGAGGATCTGCTGGATTACCTGGTGCCCCGGATCATCAACGAATACAAACTGCGAAAGGTAAAACTACTGTTGGCGGAGATCGAAAAGGCCATCGATGAAGCATCGAAGGAGAATGACTTCGACCAGGTCATCGCACACCAGTCGAAATATATGAACCTGAAACAGGTGGAGAAGTTCCTCTCCGATAACCTGGGAAACCGGGCTATCATCTGAACCCGGCAGATCGAACCGGATAACACAGACAATGCATATCTTTTAATAACCGATTCATTACCCATGCGAACCATAACCATACAAAACAGAGCAGAGACAGAAGCCGTTATCCGGTCGTGTAAGACCTGTTATGTGGCGCTGTCAGACGGTGACACTCCGTACGTTCTGCCCATGAACTTTGCCCTCGATGGCGATTTTGTGATCCTTCACTCGGCACAGAGCGGCCGTTTTTGGGAGAGCCTTCAGAAGAATCCGAAGGTATGCATCAACTGGACCTCCGGCGAGGAGCTGGCCTGGCAGGATGAGCGCGTGGGCTGCAGCTACCGCGTGAAGTCGCGATCGGTATTGGTGGAAGGGAGCGTTTCGTTCGTTGATGACTATGCAGAAAAAGAGCGGTGTCTCCACCGGCTGATGGCACAGTACAGCGACAACACCTTCCGGTTCAATGCCCCGGCTGTCAGGAATGTAGGGATTATGAAGGTGGCTATCGGGTCGATCACGGCACGGGCATTCGGCGTTCCCGCCAAATAGCCATTACCTTTTCCGGGTCATGCTCCATGATACCGCCCCGGGGTATCCCTTTTAACTCCCCTCTTGGGGAGTTAAGAAAACAACTTTTCCCTAAAAGAAATCCTCGAAATCGGAGGGTGTTCCGGTCTGCTCTTCCTCATCGCAGTTGAGGTTGATGTTAAATCCGGGAGGCTGTTCGAACGCCATATCCTCGGTGTATCCCAGGGAGGGATCGGCTAATACCTTTTTATAGAAGTATCCCCAGATGGGCAGTGCCATATTGGCCCCCTGTCCCGAGGCGATGTTCCGGAAGTGGATGCTTCGCAGGTCGGCGCCGGTCCACACACCGGCCGTCAGCCGGGGTGTAATGCCCATGAACCACCCGTCGGAGTGGTTCTGGGTAGTGCCGGTCTTTCCGGCGATGGGCATGGTAAACTGTCCATAGCCCTCGCGGAACCGCAGCCGGGTGCCTGTTCCGCCGTCAACCACGCCCTGCAGCAGGTTGATCATGAGGTAGGCGGTCTGCTCATCGATCGCTTCATACCGGTCCGGCTGGAAGGAGGCGATCACATTCCCGTAACGGTCTTCGATGTGGGTAACAAAGTAAGGCTTCACATGAACGCCGTGGTTGGCGTAAGTGTTAAAGGCTCCCACCATCTCATACAGGGAGATATCGGTGGTTCCCAAAAACATGGAAGGCACGGCATCGATCGGGCTATAGATACCTAAGCGCCGCATCACCGATGCCATCGCCTGCGGGGTAAACTGCTTCATCACCCAGGCAGAGATCTTGTTCCGCGACTGTGCCAGCCCCCATTTCAGGGTGACCAGCTTCCCCTCGTTCTCCTCATCCGGGGAGGCATCTTTCGGCTCCCAGATGGTGCCGTCCCACAGCTGGAACTGCTGCGACACGTAAGGCACTTTGGTACAAGGCGTCAGCCCGTTCTGCATCGCCAGGGTATAGAGAAAAGGCTTCACCGTGGAGCCCACCTGCCGTTTGCCGGTTTTCACCATGTCGTACATGAAATACTTATAGTTAGGCCCTCCCACATAAGCTTTCACCTTTCCCGAGTGGGTCTCCATCGCCATAAACGAGGATCGGAAGTGGCGCAGGTACCATTTGATGGAGTCGACCGGTGTCATGATGGTGTCGATCTCTCCCCGCCAGGAGAAGATGGTCATCTCTACCGGTTCGTTAAAAATTTTACGTATCTCACTGTGGCTTTTCCCCTGCCGGTCTAAATTCCGGTAGCGATCGGTACGTCGGATCTCCACGTTGAGCAGAGAGTCGATCTGCCCGGAGGTCATCAGGTTACTAAACGGAGGATTTCGCAGGTTTTTAATCCCTCCGTCGAAGTCGGGCTGCAGATTGTTCTTCAGGTGATACTCAACCGCCTCCACGGCATACTTCTGCATCCGGGAGTCGATGGTGGTATAGATCCGAAGGCCGTCGGCATAAAGATCGTACTTAGTTCCGTCGGGTTTCACATTTTTATTACACCAGCCAAAGAGCGGGTTGGTCTCCCACTCCAGGGAGTCCTCCCTGAACTTCTGCGGCTGCCAGGGGTAGTTTTTCTTCTCAGGCTTACCGGCATTCATGGCAAGCCTCAGATACTCCCGGAAATAGGGGGCCGGACCGCTGCGGTAATCCACCTTGTTATAGGCAAGGTCTAACGGAAGTTGCTTCACCGAATCGCGCACCTGCCGGGTGATGTATTTATATTTGGCCATCTGGTTGAGAACCACATTGCGACGTTTCAGCACCAGCTCGGGACGCCGCACCGGATTGTAAAGGGAGGAGTTCTTGGCCATGCCAACCAGCATGGCCGACTGGTGCAGCTTCAGAGAGTCGGGCGGTACGCTGAAGTAAACGCCGGCGGCCGATTTGATGCCGACAGCCAGGTTCAGAAAGTCATACTTATTCAGGTACATCAGGATAATCTCCTCCTTGGTATAGCTCCGCTCCAGCTTAACGGCAATGACCCACTCCTTGAACTTCCGCAACACCAGCTCCGGCTTGCTCAGCTGATCCCCGCGCGGGAAGAGCATCTTCGCCAACTGCTGACTGATGGTGCTTCCCCCACCCGACCCGGTGTCGTTTAACAAAATCCCCTTCACTACACGGGCGAGGCCACGCAGGTCGATCCCCGAATGGCGGTAAAAGCGGGCATCCTCGATCGAGATCAATGCCTCGATCAGGTGGGGAGGAAGATTCTCATAATTTACGAAAGTCCGGTTCTCATGAAGGAAATATTTGTCGATGATGGTTCCGTCTTCCGAGTAGATCTCCGACGCCAGGATGTTGGGAGGATTTTCCAGCTCTTCGAAGGTGGGCATAAACCCAAGTCTCCCGTTGGCTATCAACATAAAAAAGAGAGCCACCAGAAAAAGACCACCGACAAACAGAGACCAGAACCAAAGAATATACCTTCTATGGTCCGATGCATTTTTTTCAGCCATGAAATTCATTTTACAGATCGACAAATATACAGATATTAAAAAAAATTTCTCATGCTCGATTCATTTTCTTTAATTTGCAGAAATTTTTAAAGGAGTTTAAGCGTATGCATGAAAACCTGGTAATCGTCGAATCGCCGGCAAAAGCCAAAACCATCGGGAAATTTCTGGGAACGGAGTTCACGGTAACCTCCTGTATGGGGCATATCCGCGATCTGGAGAAGAAGGATTTTGGAATTGACATAAAGAAGAAGTACAAGCCAAACTATATGGTTACCCCCGACAAGAAGAAGATTGTTGCCGAACTGAAGAAACTGGCCAAAGAGGCATCGCTGGTCTGGCTTGCTTCCGATGAAGACCGGGAGGGGGAGGCCATTGCGTGGCATTTGCGGGAGGTGTTGAAGCTGGATCCGGACCGGACGCGGCGCATTGTCTTCCACGAAATTACCAAAGAGGCCATTCAGAAGGCCGTTGAAAATCCCCGTTCGATAGATGAGAACCTGGTCAATGCGCAGCAGGCGCGCCGGGTATTGGACCGGATTGTCGGGTTTAAGATCTCCCCGGTGCTTTGGAAGAAGGTGAAGCCCTCCCTCTCGGCCGGCCGGGTGCAGTCGGTTGCCGTGCGGCTCATTGTGGACCGGGAGCGGGAGATCATCAACTTCAGGAGCGAGACCTGGTACCGTGTAACGGGTATCTTTCTGACCACCGATGAGCAGGGGAACAGCGCAGAGCTAAAGGCTGAGCTGAGCAAACGTTTTTCGACCAAAAAAGAGGCCGTTGCCTTTTTGGAGAAGTGCCGTACGGCCGGGTTCACCGTGGCCGATGTGGTAAAAAAACCGCTGAAGCGTTCGCCGGCGCAGCCATTCACAACCTCCACCCTTCAGCAGGAGGCGAGCCGTAAGCTGAGCTTCTCCGTGGCACAAACCATGTCGGTAGCCCAGCGGCTCTACGAAAGCGGTAAGATCACCTATATGCGTACCGACTCGGTGAACCTCTCCGACCTGGCCATCAACTCCGCCAAGGCGAAGATCACCGAGCTGCACGGCGAGCGTTACTCCAAAACCCGCCGTTACCATACCACCTCGAAAGGGGCCCAGGAGGCACACGAAGCGATCAGGCCTACCTACATGAGTGCCGAGCGTGTTGAAGGCACCGCGCAGGAGCAGCGGCTCTACGAGCTGATATGGAAACGAACCATGGCCTCACAAATGGCTGACGCCCTGCTGGAAAAGACGACGGTGACCATCGCTCTCTCCAACGCAGCGGAGCAGTTTACCGCGTCGGGTGAGGTGATCGTGTTTGATGGCTTTCTGAAGGTTTACATGGAGTCGACCGACGATGAGAACGGCAATGGCAACAGCGGGCAGGAGATCATCCCGCCCATCCGTGCCAACGATGTACTGACAATGGAGTCGGTAGTGGCTACCCAACGCTTCTCCCAACGCCCTCCCCGCTATACGGAGGCCGCGCTGGTGAAGAAGATGGAGGAGTTAGGCATCGGACGCCCCTCCACCTATGCCCCGACCATCACCACCATCCAAAACCGGAACTATGTAGTGAAAGAGGACCGGCCGGGGATCGAAAGAGCCTATACCGTGGTGACCCTCAAAAAGGATAAGATCGCAGAGAAGAGCCAGACAGAGATGGCCGGAACCGAGAAGTCGAAGCTCTTCCCCACCGACATGGGGATGGTGGTTAATGACTTCCTGATGGATAACTTCCAACAGATTATGGACTTTAACTTCACGGCCCGCGTAGAGAAAGATTTTGATCATATTGCCGAAGGCGAAAAGGTATGGCACGAAATGATTGATGAGTTCTACCAGCCGTTTCAAAGCCAGGTAGATCATGTGTTAGAGAACTCGGAGCGCTCCAAAGGAGAACGCATTCTGGGTACCGACCCGAAAACCGGCAAGCAGGTGCTGGTAAAGATCGGGCGTTTCGGACCGGTAGCCCAGTTGGGAGAGGCCAGTGCCGAAAAGGAGGGCCC
This sequence comes from uncultured Mariniphaga sp., assembly GCA_964540165.1. GTDB lineage: Bacteria > Bacteroidota > Bacteroidia > Bacteroidales > Prolixibacteraceae > Mariniphaga. The sequence continues at coordinate 2,344 of CAZILU010000066.1, read as the reverse complement.
GAAGCCACAGTTTGCCAGCCTGCGCTCCGGGCAGCACCTGGAGACCATCACTTTAGAGGATGCCCTCGAACTGTTCAGGCTGCCCAGGGAGCTGGGTGAGTTTGAAAAGAAAAAGGTCACCGTGAGCATCGGCCGCTTTGGGCCATACATCCGCCACGATAACGCCTTTATATCGCTGGGGAAGGATGACGATCCCTTTACCGTTGACCTTGACCGGGCGGTTGAGCTGATCGGGGCTAAGCGGGAGAAAGACCGTAAGGCGGTGATCCGCGAGTTTGAGGAGGAGCCCGGCCTCCGGGTGCTGAACGGTCGTTGGGGACCCTACATCTCATTCAATAAAAGCAACTACAAGATCCCCAGGGGAACCAAAGCAGAGGAGCTGACACTGGACGACTGCCGGAAGATCATTAAGGAAGCTCCGGCGCCGAAAAGCAAACAGAAGCGCACGAAGAAATAGGGTTATAACCAAAAAATGAATATCACTGACTACTTTAATCCGGTCGACTTTTCCGCTTTTTACCCGGGTGGATCCTCACCGGAACGATACCTGGCAGGCCCTGCCGTGGAGAGGGTTACCCAATCGTTTATCGATGGCCGACTCCTCCACCCCGATGCAGTGATCATCGGTGTTCCGTACGATCAGGGAGAGCGGCAGGCGCCGGGCCGTCAGGTGCCCGATGCGGTGCGCAGCCATCTCTACCGCCTGGCGCCCGTTGACCGCAGGCTTCGCATCGCCGACTTAGGCAACCTCAAGCCGCCGACCTCGGCAAAGGGACTCTTCCTGGCCCTGCGCGATGTGATCGAATCGCTTCAGCAACAGAACATTGCTGCCGTTGTGCTGGGAGGCAGCCAGGAGTTGTCGCTGGGCATTGCCGAAGCCTTTAAGAGCCGCCCCCGCAGCAGCGTATCGGTGATCGATGCCCGCCTTGACCTGAAGCGGGAGCCCGGTCCGGTAAACGCCTCCAACTTCCTGAGCCGACTGCTGAATATCCTGCCCGGCCTCTGCCAGTTCAGCCTCATCGGATACCAGAGCCATCTGACGGGCGAGTGGCTGCTGAACAAAACCAAACATACCGGGCAACACCTGCGATTGGGTGAACTGCGCGACGACATCACCGAAGCCGAGCTGCTGCTGCGAACGACACAATTTCTCTCATTCGACCTGGGGGCAGTCAGGTATGCCGATGCCCCCGCCACCGTTCAGAAAAATCCAAACGGACTGCAGGGAGAAGAGGCATGCCAGTTGGCACGGTATGCCGGATTAAGTCCCGGGTTGAGCGTATTCGGACTCTTCGAAGGTGGCACGGAACCACCCGGATTGGATCCGACAACCCGTTTGTCGGCCGAAATCGTCTGGTACTTCCTGGAAGGATTGGCCCGGCGGAAACCGGCCGGAGCCGGTACCCGCTATAAAGTAGCGGTGGAGGAGCTCGAAGATCCGTTGATATTCAAGCACGAAGAGGAGCCCGACCGATGGTGGATGGAGATCCGTTCGATCACCGGGGAGATCTTTGAAATTGCCTGTTCCCATAACGACTACCTGTTAGCCGCCGCCAATGAAATACCCGAGCGGTGGCTTACTGCCGTTCAAAAAATGGACAGGCTATTAAAATAAACCGGAGAACTATCCGTTTTTTGCATACCGGGCCGGAGAAGTTTGTTGCGATCAACTATTTTTTATTTCTTTATCCAGGGGAAAAAAGGGAAAAGGGAAAAGGAAAAAGTAAAAAGGAAAAAGTAAAAAGGAAAAAGGAAAAAGGGAAAAGGAAAAAGGGAAGAGGGAAGAGTTTCACCGGGCCATAAAAAGTATAAACCAGAATGTGTATTTATCAGAAAAGAAATGCAAAAAACACAATTTTAATGAGATGAAGAACAAGATTTCTTTTCTATATTTGCTTATGATATTAAACCTGGTGGTTTGGGGTCAACAAGATCCTCAATTCACCAATCATATGTATTACAAACTGGGTGTTAATCCGGGGTATGCCGGAGCAGATGAGGCGATCAGTGGTTTATTGTTAAATCGTTATCAGTGGAGCGGTTTCACCGGAGGGCCAAAGACGATTGTATTCAGTGTGGACGCGTCGGTCGGGCTTTTCGGAACACCTGGCGGGTTGGGATTAAACCTAATAAGTGACAATTTGGGATTCGAAGAGAACATAACCATAAATGCGAACTATGCCTACAAAGTTCCTCTGAGTTTCGGGAACCTGGGGATTGGTGTATTGTTGGGTGTCATCAACAAGGCAAACAATCCCGGGGGTGAGTCGTGGAGGGGTTCCGACGATGTACTGGAAGACCGTGAGTCGGGAGGCACCGGTGACAATCTGATTCCCCAGGGCGA
>CAZILU010000065.1:0-16941 GCA_964540165.1 uncultured Mariniphaga sp. | reverse complement strand
AAAATAAACGATGGAGTGAGGCAAATTAAATTTTATGCGAGTTCCATCGGGCCGGGGAAACAAGATGAAACCCGTAGAAATATTTGTTGTGAAGATGTACAAAACTGAATATTTTATGAGATTAAAAAATTTAATGAGATGAATCACAAGATCAGGACTGTTTTTTTTCTTATGATCGTGGTTTTGGGGATTGTGTCGGGCGCCTGCAGTCCGGGGGTATCCGGATTGTCCTCATCTCAATGGACGGTACAGGGGCGTGTGACCTGCGAGGGGCAGGGCGTTGAAAAGGTGATCGTTACCGATGGTTACCGGTGTGTGGTGACCAATGGGGAGGGTGACTATTCGATCCCTGTTCATCCCGATGCCCGGTTTGTATATCTCTCCACGCCATCCGGTTATCTGCCGGAAGCCCCCATGAATGTACCGCACTTTTTTCAGCGTATTGACCGTGATACTCCAAAGAACTACGATTTCAGGCTACAGAAAAATCCTGTCAGTGATGATCGTCATGTTCTCCTCGTTCATGCCGATCCGCAGTTTTTCCGGGAGGAGAATTTTCACGCTTATGAGAAGGTGGTTGACGATGTGCAACAGCTAAAAGAGCACTATGCCGGAAAGGATATCCTGGGCATCGATTGCGGTGATCTGGTGGGTGATAAGCACCATTTTTATTCACGCTATATCGCATCGCTGAACCGGACCGGTATTCCTTTTTACCGGTTACCGGGAAATCATGATCTTCAGTTCGGGGGCCGCACCAACGAAACCTCCCTGCAGCTGTATGAAGAGACCTTTGGTCCGGCCTACTACTCCTTCAACAGAGGAGAGGTACACTATATCATCCTCAACAATGTGTTCTTCCTGGGAAGGGATTATTACTATATGGGGTATATTGATGAGAAGATGTTTCAGTGGCTGGAAGAAGATCTTGCCTGCGTTCCCCGGGGATCAACGGTTTTTGTGGCGATGCATATACCCGGCAGGCTTGATGAAGAGAAGAGACCTTTTTCATACCATGCGGAAACCATCAGCGCCCAAACCGTAAATGTCGGGGCTCTCTTTGATCTGTTGCAGCCATACCATACACACCTTCTGAGCGGACACATGCATTACAACCGGAATATTGTTCATTCCGATTCACTTTATGAACATAACACCGGAGCGGTCTGCGGTGCCTGGTGGCAGGGAAGCTACTGTCTGGACGGAACTCCCATCGGTTACGGGGTATATGAGATTGAGGGGTCAGAGGTAGCATGGTATTTCAAAAGTGTCGGATTCAACCGCGATCATCAGATGAGAGTTTATCCCCCGGGAGCCCTGCCGGAGCATCCGGATGCTGTGGTTGCCAATATCTGGAACTGGGATAAAAACTGGAAGGTTGAGTGGTTCGAGGATGGCATCAGCAGGGGAGAGATGATTCGTTTTGAGGGCTTTGATCCGGAGGTGGAGAAGATGTGCCGTGATAAGGAGAAACTGGAGTTTCAATGGATTGCCCCGCAGAAAACAGACCACCTGTTCCGGGCTACACCCCGGTCCGACGATTCGGAGATCACCGTTGTTGCCGAAGATCCCTTTGGAAACGTTTACAGGCAAACAATCGTGCTATGAGTTTATCATTTATAACCCGGAATTTGCTCACGGCTCTTCTGCTGATCGCGTTGCAACGTTGCGGTGAGCCGGAGGGGAGTTCTGCGGAATACCTTTACATCACCGGTGTGGAGGTACTGTCGCATGATGCCGGCGATGTGAAGGTCGACAACATGCTGAAAACGATTGAGCTGTTGATGGACCGGGGAGAGGATCTGACGCAGGTTGAGCTGAAGCTCTCGTTGGCCGAAGGGGTGCAGATGGCTTATCCTGCAACGGCCACCGCCACTTACGATCTCACTGCCAATCCGGTAATCCGGCTCTCAAAAAACGGCCAGACGGTTGAGTTCCGTATCATCGTTCTTTTTCAGTCGGTACCCATTTCCGTTTCGCTGGCTGACTGGGAGGAGAGCAAGAGCTTCGGTGCGCTGCCCGGTTATCTGTCGGTGTACCGGTATAAGAGAGATATCCAGGGGAAGAAGGTCCATGCCTTCATCGCCGTGGCAGACATTACGGCCGGCAATGGACGGTTTGCCATTCTGGGTGAGGAGACCGGGTACCGGACCCCCACGCAGTTCTATGAGCAGAGCGATCGGCCCGTTGTTGTTTTGAATGGGGGCTATTTCTGGTCGGGAACATCCTTGGGACTGATGATCCGTGGCGGGCAGATCATCTCCCACGCTCAGCCGGTCGTTTACCGAGAGTACAACGCCGTGCAGACGGCTTACTATCCCACGCAGGGAGCCTTCGGGTCGGAGACCGATGGTACCTTCACCGCCCGGTGGGTCTATGAGTCGAGCCATACGCTCTATGCCTATCCGGCACCTGCGCCCAACCGGGCCGGTGAAGCCCCTTGTCCGGTTCCCTCAGCAACCTGGCCGGAAGGTGGCATGGTGTGGCAGCCTAAGGAGGCCATCGGGGCCGGACCGCTCTTATTAACGAAAGGAGACTATAAGAACCTCTGGGAGCATGAGCTTTTTGATGCTGCCAGCGGGGTGGGGCCCACCGTGAACCATCCCCGCTCGGCCATCGCCTATCATCCCAACGGATATTTGGTGTTTTTCGTTTGTGAGGGCCGGAACAAGCGACCCGGCGTACCCGGACTGACCCTCGAAAATGTGGCTATGCTGCTGCTGGACCTGGGATGTACCGAAGCGATCAATCTCGATGGAGGAGGCTCCTCCTGCATGCTCATTAACGGGAGAGAGACCATCATCCCCAGTGATTCAAACGGCCAGCGCAGGGTGACCAATGCGGTGGCACTCTATTAGTTCTGTTCGTCTTTAACACACCGGATGCTAAAGCCGTATTTTTTGTCGCGTACGGTGTTCAGAAAGAAGGTACCCGACTGGGGCACCAGGGTAACCTTATGCCTTTCCCTTCCAGGTGAGCCGGGCTCTGATCAGGTCTGCGCCATCGGTCTCACGCACAACGCTGCAGAGGTGTTGTTGTTCATTGAGCCGCTCTTTTTTCACCGCCAGACGGTCGGAGGGTAGGCCCTCTTTCAAAAAGTTGACTTCGAGCGTGGCCAGTTCGTGGCTTTCATGAAACTCAAAATTATAACCGTCGATGATTCTTTCGATGTATCGTCCGGTGTTAAAATGTTGGTTGATATCAATTTCATTGAACAGAACCGGTGTAAACGTGAGGGGATCGTCCGATGCCGGAGAAGGTATTTTATTGACATTGGTGCCAAACATACTTTCGGAATAGGCCGGGAATTCGCTGAACCCGGAAAGACGTACAATTTTTTTTGTATCGGAACTCAGTATCAGCCAACTGCTTGTAGCCCGGATGATGGCTTTTCCGGTATTATCAATAAATTGAAAGTCACGGTATCCATAGAATCCATCGGTTCCCCGCGACCAGGTTTCAAGCGTAAATTCCTCTGTCCATTTTGGCCGCCGCTCAATTTCCATATGCAGCCTCGATAGTACCCAGAACTGATTTTGATCCCGAAGTTTTTTGTATCCAAATCCGAGGAGTTGAGCATGTTCCCAGGCGATCTCCTGCATCTGATAGAACATAAAAGCCGTAGATAGTTTTCCAAACCGGTTAATGAAATAGGACTTGGTAGAAAGTTGATTCCGATGCTTCATTTTAAAATTCTGATAATAATCTTTTTTACAAAAATATCGATCCGTTTTGAAAAACCATTGGAATTATTCAATTTTGCAAAAAATTAAGGAAACAGATGAGCGACATTATCATTAAAACAGCGGAACAGATTGAAGGGATCAGGAAAAGCAGCCGGCTGGCAGCCGCCACATTAGACTATGCTGCTCAATTTGTTAAGGAAGGAGTGAATACCGGGTTCATTGATGATAAGATTGAAGCGTTCATTGTAAAGCACGGAGCTATCCCGGCAACGAAGGGATACAATGGCTATCCAAAATCAAGTTGCATTTCGTTAAATGAAGTTGTCTGCCATGGAATACCTTCGACGGCTACGGTATTAAAAAGCGGAGATATTTTAAATATTGATGTGACCACCATTCTGGATGGATATTTCGGTGACACCTCCCGCATGTTTACGGTTGGAGATGTATCTCCGGATGCTCAAAAACTGATTGATGTTACCAGGCACTGTCTGGGTCTGGGGATTCAGCAGGTCAGGCCCGGAAACCAGTTTGGAAACATCGGTTTTGTCATCAGCCGGTATGCAAAGGCAAACGGATTTAGTGTGGTATATGAGTTCTGCGGTCATGGCGTCGGACTGAAGTTTCACGAAGAACCTCAGGTCGACCATTCGTCGCGACGAAACCGGGGGCCCAATATGGAGCCGGGAATGATTTTTACCATTGAGCCGATGATTAACGAAGGCAGAGCCGGAACCACCATAGACCGTAACGACGGGTGGACCGCCAGAACCGTTGATCGCAAATTGTCAGCACAGTTTGAACACACCGTACTGGTTACTCCAACCGGATTTGACGTGCTGACGGATATTTCCGGGGAATACTCCGGAGAATAAAAAAACCGGTGGAGCACCGGTTTTAATTCTGTTTTCTGTTTTCGATGGCCTCTATTTTTTGAAGTGACTGTAGTCAAACATCCATCTTTCCAGGGTCGGCTTTGGGTCATCCTCTTCAATAATGATGAATGATCTTTGTCCAAACTGAACACCTTCGAACGTAACACCGATAACTTTTTTCGTTTTCACTGTTTTTTCAGCTGCTTTTTCTGTAACGGCCGGTTCTGCTTTTGCCAAAGCCTGAAACAGGGTGTCTTGCAACATCCAGCTTTCAATGCCAATGGCATTGTCGGCATCTGCGCTCAAGGCTGCAAAGGCGTTAAAAATGGAACCGGTCATCCAAGGTTCAATCGCTACCGGTGCTTCGGCCTCTGTTTCGATGCTTAACTCATTAATAAACCTCGATTTTTCCAGCATCCAATCTTCAATATGTATCGCATCTTCCGTTTCAATATTCAGATAATTACTGAATGCCCCCATGGCTGCTGAAGCGGTTACTTCCCCATTGATCATTGTCGCACCAGCGCTTAATGAAAAAAACGTTGCGATCATAACTGCCAGGCTTTTTAAACCGCCCATGTTGTTTTTGTTTAATTTGCTGTCTCTTGTTTTCATGACTTTTTCCTCCAATAATTGTTTAATTTCTGTTTTTATTTTTTTTCTTTTCTATTAAGACGACGATTTCTTTGATTCGTTACACTTTTATAGAACTTTTTTTTAGCTTGTACTATCTTTAGCATTGTTATTTGTTATGCAAATATACAAATAAAAAATGATACCATGCAATACATGGTACTATGAATTTTATCATGTTTTTTTGGTTGGGTGGATATTCGATGGGGATTGGATGGGGATTCGGTGGGTATTGAAGATTAGATGTTGGATGGTGGTTATCATCGATAGGGTGATCAGAACCTCCGGAGGGAGGTTCCATATTTATAGAAGGGATTGGATGGGTATTGAAGATTAGATGTTGGATGGTGGTTATCATCAATTGGGTGATCAGAACCTCCGGAGGGAGGTTCCATATCTATAGATTATGTTTTTTTCTTTTTAATCGGAATAAAAAGAAGTAATCCATTTAGGATAAAAGATCCTATGATGATCAGGTTTCCGGTCAAAGGGTTAACATAGATATTTAAAATTTTTCCAAGTAAGGCGGTGACACCTCCAACCACCATTGCCATGATTATTTGATTTTTGACGGCTTTAATTTTCAGAAGTCCGGCAAGCATAGGAACAACAAAGGCTCCGGAAAAAAGGGTGAGGGCAATGAGCAACGATTGAAGGATTGAGGTGATAAACAGTGCGATGATCATGCTGATACCCCCGATCAGAAGGATAAAGATCCGGGTTAGTTTTACCGCTTTTTTTCCCTCCATTTGAGGGTAGATCAGTTCGCTTAGGATCATGGAGGAGGTTAGCAGGGTGGTATCGGCAGAGGACATAACTGCCGAGAGGAGTGCTGCGATGAATAGTCCGTAAAACCATCCGGGCAGCAGATTGTAGGCAAAAGCCATCATTTCAGAACCACCGTTTTGACTTGAATAGACGCCCAGATAGGTAAGGATTATGGATACCGGGATCAGGATCAGAGCTGTGATGAGGATGCTGCGGGTAGCGGTTTGCTCATTTTTTGCACAAAACAGACGGGAGTAGATATCGGGTCCGACGACAAAGGTGACGGAATAGGTAAGTATTAAGATCAGCAGATCCAAAAGTGTAAACGATTCATTTATCAGATTTTTACCGGTACAATGAGGCAGGGAAGGAGCCATGGGCGAGCTTGCGGCAAAAATGGTCAGAGCGATTATTCCAGCTATGATCAGGATCGATTGGAGGGTATCTGTTTTGAGAATGCTGACCTGGCCACCGACAAAGGTATAGATGATGAAGACGGTTCCTGACAAGAGGGCAGCGGCTGAATAGTTGATGATTTCGAGACCGGAAACAATTTTGGCCGCTGCGATGATCTGGGCTGCTACCACACCCAGCCATGCAAAAGGGATGATTATGGATGCAATGATACGGGCTTTGTCTCCATAAAAATATCCAAGAAGGCCTGGCAGCGTGAATTTTCCAAAGCGGCTGACATATTTAGCCAAAGGGGCCAGCACAAAAAGGCCGAGGGCAGCACAGAACAGAAACCAAATGGCACTCCATCCGATTTGTTGGCTAAGCTCTATGGTTCCCAGAATTGCTGAGCCCCCCAGGATGGTAGCTAACAGACTCCCGGTGACGGGTATCAGGTTAGCCTTTTTTCCGGCGATGTAATAGTCAGCAGCCGTTTTAATGTTTCTCCAGGAGTAAAAACCCAACAGCAATACAAAAAGAAAATAGATACCTATAAAAATCAACGGTTGGTTCATGCTTCATCTTTTCATTAAAACGATGCTTCAAAGATCGAAATTTATGATTAAATTTTCGGTATAATTGGATAAAACAAACAGGTAAAAGGCGATGACGGCCTGCTCTATTTTAAAGGGAAGGCAGGAAGATACCGCTTGCTTCGATGATCGCTTTTAAAACCGATTGGCCTACCTGATGCTGATGCACTCTCCTATGAAACGAGCATGGCGATTTAAGACACAAACGAATACAAGTAAAAAGTAAAAAGTAAAAAGTAAAAAGTAAAAAGTAAAAAGTAAAAAGTAAGAAGATGAAACACCCATGATAGATTATTTAACACAAACAAGGATGATTATTATAACTTTTCCTTTGCGTCTTTGCGCCTTTGCGGTAAAAAATAAACAGATGAATGGATTCAGAGAAATTATGAATGTCGTTTCTGGTCCCATTTTAGCAGGCTTGTTTTATGGAGCGAAGGAGAATGTTAAAATAATTCTAAATTTGACCCTGAAAAAGCATAAAAGCAGGAAGCTTGTTTGCTTTAACCTTTAATTTTTGAAACGGGATGCATGGAACTGTTTTGATCGCCGATGGCGGCTCAACGAAAACCAATTGGTGTTTGTCGGTTGAAGGGAAATCATTAAGACGATTTACCACCGAGGGAGTCAATCCTTTTTTTCGGGGAACTCAACCGTTAATTGAGGAGTGGAAGGGGAGTCCGTTAGCTGAACTCTCCGGGAAAGTTGATTTTATCTGGTTTTATGGCGCCGGTATTACCGACCGGGAGAGAGCCGGAGTTATTGAAAAGGCTCTTTCAGCGCTCTTTGTTGATGCGGGTATTGAGGTGGCGTCAGATTTGTTAGCTGCCGCCCGGGCTACCCTGGGAAGATCTGCCGGGATTGCATCCATTCTTGGAACCGGATCTAATTCATGTCTGTATGACGGGAGTGAAATCATAGCGCACGTGCCTCCCCTGGGATACCTGTTGGGGGATGAAGGAAGCGGCGCCTTTTTAGGCAGGTGTCTGGTATCTGATTATCTGAAAGGGATCATGCCGGAAATCCTTCGAAAAAAGTTTGAAAATCAATTTCCAATAACCTACCCGGAGGTGCTTCATCGTGTTTACCGGGGAGAGAACCCAAATCGTTTTTTAGCCGCATTTACGCCATTTTTAACGGATCAAATTTCTCATCGTTACTGTATTGACATAGTGGAGAAGGCATTTGACCTGTTTGTGGAGCGGAACATTATGCAATATAAAGGATTTCGTGAGGTTCCCCTGACTTTCACCGGTTCGGTGGCTTACCATTTTCGCGAACAGTTAAATAGTGTACTTTTGAGGCGTGGATTGGCGTCAGATATCGTGATGAGTGATCCCATGGATGGCCTGATGACGTATCATTTCTCCAGGTAATGGCGGGAGGTGATATTCATTCCGGAGATCTTGTAAGGTTCGTGGAATTGTATTAGGATATTAGAAAGTGCAGACATGAAAGACTTAAAGAGTATAACCGAATCAGCCTCTTCATACAACCATTTGGAAACGATGAGTGCAAGGGAGTTGTTGGAGGGTATTCATAACGAAGACAAAAAAGTGTTACCGGCTGTTGAGCGGGTGATTCCTCAAATTGAAAGGCTGGTGAATGAGATTGTTCCGCGCGTCAAAAAGGGCGGCAGGCTGTTTTATATGGGGGCTGGTACCAGTGGCAGGCTGGGCATTCTGGATGCGTCAGAAATTCCGCCAACCTACGGGGTCGGTTACGATTTGGTTATCGGTATTATTGCCGGCGGTGATCAGGCCATCCGCAAAGCGGTTGAGTCGGCTGAAGACGATGAAACATTAGCCTGGCAGGAGCTGCAGAAATTCAATATTAATGCCCTCGATACCGTGGTCGGTATCGCCGCATCCGGTCGAACCCCTTTTGTTATCGGTGCCGTCAAAAAGGCCCGTGAAGCGGGAATTCTGACGGCCTGCATCACGAGCAATCCCGATTCTGTTTTGTCGCAACAGGTAGATATTCCGATCGAAGCGGTGGTGGGAGCCGAGTTTGTTACCGGTAGTACCCGAATGAAATCAGGTACCGCACAAAAGCTGATTCTCAATATGATAACGACTACCCTGATGATACAGCTTGGCCGGGTCAAGGGTAATAAAATGGTCAATATGCAATTGACAAACCAAAAATTAATTGAACGTGGTACCCGGATGATCATGGAAGAGACGGGCTTTTCCGAAACAAAATCCCGCCGGCTGCTTTTACTCCATGGTTCCGTTTCTAACGTTTTGAAATCAATAAACCCTGACTTCAATCAAACTATTTAGTCGTTTTATCCTTTTTTTTCCTGTCAGATTTCTCACCCGGAATACCGGGATTCAAAATGACACCGCGATGCGATTTTGGCACTTATGGGCAGCTGTCATTTCGACGAGTACCCGAGGAGAAACCTGTTCCTTCAATGCGCTGTCATTTCGAAATGACAACGTCCGTCCTTTTATGAGTGACATGACCGCAACAGGTTGCTGTTGGATTTGCAGATTATTAAAATTTTTTTTGGGGTTTTGTTGCTTTTTTTCTTAATAAATTTAAATTTTTTAAATTTTTTAAATCTTTTAAATCTTTGGTTTAATTAATATTATTTTTTATATTGTACTCGTTTTTTAAAAACAAACAAGATGTTGGAATACAACACTTTGTGAAAATATATGGCGTGATTTGACCCTTAGCGGGTAGGATTTCTCTAAATAGTAATGATAAACTTTTGGTGCAGATTGATAATTATTCTACATAGGTTTTTTAATCGATTTATTTACTAATTCAAAATTTATTTATGATGAGATTTAAGTTTTTACTTGTTTCGATTTTTTTGGCGGGATTGATTCAGGCACAAGTGGTGTGCGACTATCCGGCCGGGGTGAATACCTCTTTGGTGATAACGGAGGCAAGCTTGCTTTCGACGGCAGAGGCCTATATTGAGGTAACGAACCTTGGAACGGAATCCTTGCAGTTGAGTGATTTTAAATTTGGCGTTATGAACTGGGCCGTCAGAACATCTGCCGTGAACGATCTGTGCAATGATCCATGGTATGTGACGACCGGAGACTACATGTTTCTTCCTTCCAGGACATTGGATCCCGGAGAGTCGTTTGTGCTAACGACCGGGTACGACTATTGGCCGCGGCTCTATAAAGAGGGTTTGGGAAGGCTTGGTGGTTCAGAGCGTCCGAAGCGAATCGGCATCTATGAAGTTGCCGATAAAGTGGTTCACCGGATAGAGGCCGTTGATGGTGTTGTGAGTGAAGATGACAGCATAACCACGGCATTTAATGATCCGGAGCAGTTACGGAAGCGTGGCGACTACTCATACCTGTTTGGGGTATTGCAGGGGGCTACTTATTACATTGAACACCATTTTATGGTTGGTGACTCAGCGGTTATTGATCAGGTAGGTGGTGTATTTGATAATAATGGAAGGAACTTCGCGTATGTGAATTACGATATTGCCGGTGTTTCGGGAGGTGTAAACAACTCCATTCTGGTAAGGAAGTTCAATGTTAAGAATGGTAATATTGATTTTGCCAGTGGCCGGGGTGTGGGATTGGATGATTCGGAGTGGATTCCGATTCAACTTCCGGATGGATATAATGCCTGGCGCGATGTATTCTGGACGATCGGAAATCATGGGAATTATATTTTGGGTGAGAATACCCTGGAAGCAATCAATGATCAGATCAAGATTGATTACAATGCAGGAAAAATCACGGTGCCATGGGGTACTCTGAGGCTCGATGATATTATGCGGCAGATGAAGAAGAAACCGGGAGTTGCCTGGCAGTATGATCTCAATTCGCTGAAAGAAGATTCACTTTTTCGTTCGGCCCGGAATGGCGACAAACTGACTGTTTTTGTTGTTGGGAGTGTTCTTCAATCGAAAACGTTTGATATTGTTGTCAATGAGCCGACAGCCGATGACAATCTGGTGATTCCTGTTGACCATCCGGTTGTCAGGGCTCCCGGATTAACCGGTCCTGTTACCACCCGTGCCCAGAACGGTATATTAAGCTGGCCCCGGGTTACCAGGAATGAGAGTGGCGTTGATACCATTACCGGCGTTGGTTTTGGACTGGCATTTGATTTACGTACCGACTCATTATTGAACTATTTGGAGAAACCATCGAATGCTACCTGGGAATTTGTGTGGACAGATGGTGTTACACGCGCTGATCTGAAGGACGGAGATAAATTGAAAGTAATCTCCGGTAGTGGAAAAGTTAAAGAGTATTTTATTCAGGTTCAACCACACGATCCAAGTTCAAATGCCGATTTATCAGCCATTACCTGGCCCGATATTCCGGAATATCTCAAGGGGATTTTTGGATGGATCGGAGATACGATTCCGAAATTCTCTCCGGCAGGAACTCAATACCGGCTTGAAGTTCCGCTGGGAACAGAGGGTATTCCTGCCTTAAAGGCAAAAACCACTCATGTTAACGCAAAAGTTCAGGTGGTCAGAGCGAAGTCTCTTACCGGAACGATTGCCGACCGAACCGTAACTTTTAATGTTACTGCTGAAAATGATACGATTCATAAATCGTACACCGTTGAGTTGGTTAAAGAGAAGATGTACGATAAGATTGAACCGCTTTATGCAGAACCGTTTTTTTCTGAGTTTATCAGCTCTCAACCGGCTCAGCTGCCTTTTTTGGAGATCTTTAATCCGGGAAATCAACCGCTCGATTTAAGGGACTATATGATTGGATTGGCATCGAATGTTAATCCATATTACCCTATAACTTATAATCCGGCATGGGATTCCAGGTATACAATATATGTTCCTGGTTTGAAGCATGTAGATGCTGGTTCCTGGTCAATTTCCAGAAAGTATCTTTTGCCTGATCCAAATGTAAACGCAATTGTACCCGGTGGTGGAACTTTTGTTATGGCATATATTGGCCGGGGAAACAATTTTTATGCTGGGATCGAAGATTATTTTCCCGATTATGATGTGAATTTTGCACCCAATCTGGTTCCCGGGCACCCAAATCCCTGGAATGAACATGTTGTCGCTTATAGCGGCAGGGGTGTTCCGTTTGCTTTTAATGGCAACCGGATGAACTTTTTTGCGCTTTATAAGATATTGAATGATTCAATTAAGCTTGGGCTTAAACCCGTGGGTGATGTAAAAGATTTTGAAATTATAGACATGTGGGGGATGCCCAATCGTGGGTATTGGCAGGTAGGAGATTATGCCGTAGCGGCGAATGGATATGGGGAAGTATTTATCAGAAAACCGCATGTCGTTAAGGGAAATCCAGAGTTTGCCGGTTCGTTTGGAACTTCGGACGAGGATTGCGAATGGACGGTTATTCTGCCGGATGTTGACTATTCACACATTGCACGGCCTGCACGTTACGGTGCTGCCTGGAGTAACCTGAATCAGCACTTCATGAATGAACCTACGTTCTATAAATCAACGGTAAACTCATCGGTATATAAGGTCAGCGAAGGATATGGTCCGAATGAAGAGATTCGTGGTTTAAAAGCGGGCATGACTGTGGTTGAGTTTTTATCCAATATTAACAGGGAGGATGATGGCCAACAGTTAACCGTTATCTCTGGTGCCGATGGAACCGAATTGGGGTTGAATGCAACCCTAAGCATGAACGATAAGCTGGTCGTTGTTTCTGCCGATGGAAAAAACAGTTCGGTATATCGTTTGGATGCAACCGTTGCCGGTCCGGGCAGTGATGCGTATCTGACCTCCAGCCGCTATAAAGTTGCAGTATCTGCTGATCCTAAGAGCGCAGGCGAGGCAGAAGCGGGCGAAGCCGGTGCCGGGTCGATCTCCGGCTTTGATTATGGAACAACACTGAAAACGGTCGTTGATAATGTGAATGTTCCTGCCGGTGCTACCCTGACGGTCATCGACGGAAATGGCGCTTATGTACCCTACCTGACGATGAATTTCGACACGGCTTATGTCAGTGTAACGGTGAACCCCGACATCTTCTTTGAAGTGGTTGCTGAAGATAATGTTACGCGCATGGTTTATCAACTGCAGCCCAATACCTCTGAAAGCGACGCTTTCATCCTTTCCGATATCTATGCGGTGTCGCAATTGGATAACCTGATCCATTTTGTGCCGCGTGGCACCAACTTCCAGGCGTTCCTTTCCAACATTATTCCCTCTTTGGGCGCCAATCTGAAGCTGATTGACAAAATGGGTTTTGAGCGTGTCTATGGAAATATCCGCGAAGACGATAAGGTGGTTGTAACCTCAGCAGACGGTAAGAATACACGGATCTATTTTATCTCCTTTCTGCCTACAACCACCATTCCTGAAACCACTTACCTGGCCTATGTGTTGTCAGATGCATATCTGGTGAATCAGGTCGAATATGTAATTTCGGCAGGAATTGCTCCGCTGACCTCCGAGACACTGATGGATGAGTTTATCTCATACCTTAAGCCCAGTGTAGGTGCTGTCATTTCGGTTGTTGACAAAAACGGAGAGGTGAAGAGCGCCGGTGATCTGAACGACGGCGATAAGCTGGTGGTAACATCGGCCGATGGAAAAATTTCCACTACCTATAGGCTGGCATTAGATCTGTCCTCTGCCGGAGCGATCGGAGCTCAGCAGTCGATTGAGATCTTCCCCAATCCGGCGAACAACCGACTGAACGTTCAGGGTGTCGAAGCCGGTAACCGGATCCAGCTCTTTAGCGCTGCCGGATCTCTCATCTATGAGGTGAAAGCTCAAAGCAGGCTGGAGGTGATTTCGCTGGAACAGGTTCCCTCCGGGATGTTTATGATTGTTATCAGCGATGGTCAAAAAACCGTAGGACGCTATAAGGCAATCAGAAGATAGGAATATTGTGTTATGATATGCTTAGAGAGAGGCTGTCCTTCCGGACGGCCTCTCTCTGATTATCAGGGGGTTTTGAACAGCAAAGAATTCGAAAAAGATTGTATTGATTCTGATCGTAATGATTTTTTTTGATAAAAGTTGAATGTAAGTGTATTAATTTCAGCATGTTAGGAATATTTGTGTGTGAAAGACGTTATTTGTTTATGGAATAGTTTGGATAGGTAATGATTTTTTTTTTAAATTTGAAGGTTGATTATAATGTATTATGATAATTAGGCGATCGGTTAAAATCTGTTTGATTATCAAAAACCAGGTTCATTGAAATCGTTTTTCTATTCCACAAATATCATTTTATAACATCAAAATTTATTTATTATGAGACTAAAATTTTTACTTTTTTTTGGTTTATTAAGTGGGATATTGCACGCACAGGTTGTGTGCAACTATCCGGAAGGTGTGAACACCAAGCTGATCATTTCTGAAGTTCGTATGACCTCCAATGCAGACATGTATTTGGAAATTACGAATTTGGGTACTTCGGCGATTCAATTGAGTGATTACAAATTTGGAACGTTGAATCCATGGACCCGGAGTCATCCGGTGGTCGATTTGTGCAATGACCCGTGGTATGTTGACACCCATGACTACATGTTTCTGCCTAATCGTACTTTGGATCCGGGAAAATCCTTTGTGATTACGCCTGCTTATGACTACGGTCCGATCCATTACAAAGAGGGGGTGGCCCGGTTAGGGGGTACGGAGATGCCCAAACAGGCCGGTATGTATGCCGTTGCCGATAAACTGATTCACAGGGCCGAACCTGTGGGAGGTATTATTTATGAACGGGATAGTATTACCACGTCGTTGAATGACACTGAAACGCTCACCCCCCGTGGTGATTACAGTTTTGTTTTTGACCAGTATATTGGAAAAGTGTTTTACATCGAACATCACTACACCGAAGGGGACTCTGCTGTTATCGACCAGATCGGTGGTACGTTTGAGGAGAGCGGCCGGAATCTTCCCTATATCAACGTTGATGTTGCGGGTGTTACCGGGGGTATGAACACTTCGATTGTAGTTCGTAAGGCTTTTGTTGCGAATGGCAACATTGACTTTAACAACAGCCGGGGTATCGGCCTGGATGACTCCGAGTGGATTCCGATTCAGCTCCCATCCGGATACAATGCCTGGCGTGATGTATTCTGGACCATCGGCAACCATGGCGATTTTGTTTTGGATGCGAACACCCTGGAATCGGAAAATCCGGATATCACGGTTGATTATGCATCGAAAAAGATTACCGTCCCATGGGGAACGCTTCGTTTGGATGAGATCATGCGCAGCATGAAGAAGAAGCCGGGTGTTGCCTGGCAGTACGATCTGAATCAGATCAAAGAGGATTCACTGTATCGTTCGGCCCGTAGCGGAGACCAACTAACCATTTATGTTGTGGGTAATTCATTGCAGTCGACTACTTTCGATATTGAGGTAAAAGCTCCGACTGCCGATGATAACCTGGTAATTCCGATCGATCATCCGATTGTTCGGCTTCCCGGACAGTTTGGTGTTATTACTACCCGGGCGCAGAACGGTATTCTGAGCTGGCCGCGGGTTACGAAACATGAAAATGGAATAGACACGATTACCGGATCGGGATTTGGACTGGCATTTGATTTGCGTACCGATACCCTGTTGCGCTATTTAGAGAAACCGGCTGCTGCTTCCTGGGAGTTTGTCTGGGTCGATGGTGTTGCCCGTCCCGACCTGAAAAACGGCGATAAGCTAAAAGTAATCTCCGAAAGTGGAAAGACGAAAGAGTACTTCATTCAGGTACAGGCATACAATCCCAACTCCAATGCCGACCTGTCGGCCATTACCTGGCCCGATATTCCTGAGTTTTATAAAGGGCTTTTCGGATGGAAGGGTGATACCATTCCAAATTTTGCACCTTCGGGAACCAATTACCGGTTAGAGGTACCATTCGATGTCGAGGGAATACCGGCACTGAAAGCCAAAACCACTCACGTGAATGCTTCGGTGAAGGTGACCCGTGCCAGATCGTTGACCGGAACCATGGCTGACCGTACGGTTACTTTTGATGTTACGGCCGAAAACGATACCGTTAAGAAGACCTATTATGTTGAGTTAGTGAAAGAGAAAACTTACGATAAGATTGAGCCGTTTGCAGCCGAACCATTCTTTTCTGAGTTCATCAACTCGTACCCGGCAGCAAATATTTTTCTGGAGATTTTCAATCCGGGAAATCAACCGATCGACCTGAGAGACTATATGGTTGGTATGGCAAGCAATGCCAATCCCTACTATCCGGTTACCTACAATCCGCCATGGGCCAGAAGATATTCCACCTACATCCCGGGATTGAAACATGTGGATGAAACCACCTGGGCAATCTCCCGTAAGTTTATGCTTCCCGATCCCAGCGTGAATCCGATCATTCCGGGTGGAGGGACCTTTGTAATGGCTACGGTATATCGGGGTAACGACTGGTATGCAGGTGTTGAAGAGGCCTGGCCGAATTGGGATGTTCAGTTTGCTCCCGAGTCGGTTCCCGGTGTTCCCAATAACTGGAATGAGAATGTAACCTACACCGCTTCTGCCGGAGCTCCGATGCCGATTAACGGAAACCGCGGGAACTTTTTCGCGCTGTATAAAATTTTAAATGACTCCATCAAGCTTGGACTAAAAGCGATTGGCGACACCGATGATTTTCTAATCATTGACCTTTGGGGTATGGCCGACCGGAAACCCTGGGTTATTGCAGGTCAGACCCAGGGAGCTAACCAAACGCAGGATATGTACATTCGTAAGCCTCATATTAATAAAGGTAATCCGGAGTGGGCAGGTTCGTTTGGTACCAACGAAGATGATTGTGAATGGATTCGCATTGTCCCCGGCACCGAATACAGCCATTTGTCGGGTACCGCCCGTTATGCTGCTGCTTATGGTAATGTCGGCCAGCACTATTTCCTGGAGCCTTCATTCTACAAATCTACGGTTAACTCATCCCTCTATAAGGTGAGCGATGGATTTGGCCCGGGTGAAAATATTATGGGTATGAAAGCGGGCATCACCGTTGCTGAGTTTTTGTCTAAAATCAACAAAGAAGATGAGAACCAGACACTGACGGTGACATCGGCTGC
>CAZILU010000064.1:642-17017 GCA_964540165.1 uncultured Mariniphaga sp. | reverse complement strand
CAACATGGACTCATCGCTGGGCGCTGCGCGCCGCTCATAGTCCTATTTATTACCACCCTGTGCTTTTTCTTTTTTAATAATCTTTTGTAAATCAATCCGGTTTCCGGGCAGATTTTTTTTTGCAATTTCCCAAATCATTTCGTAGTCAATACCAAAGTATTCGTGGGCAATTAAATTCCTTAGTCCGTACATTTTTCGCCATGGAATTTCAGGGTATTTTTCTTGTATGTCGGTTGGTATGTTTTTTGATGCTTCCCCGATAATCTCAAAATTCCTGATTATTGCGTCAACAACAAGGTAATTCATTTTGAATTTTCTAAAATCAAGTTCGCCAAGATATTCCTCAATCCGATTCATTGATTGGAGCATATCTTCCAGATATATAATGAATTCTCTTTTTATAGGACTCATACGTATTTGACGTTTTTTAAAATGATTTGCCGTAATTGTTTTTTCAGCGCTTTTTCCGAAACAAGGTCAACCTTAATTTTCAATTCATTTTCCAACAATTCCTGAAGGTCAAAAAACTCCCAGCCTAAGGGTTTCTTAAATGAAACTAAAATGTCAATATCGGAATTTTCGTTCTGTTCATTTCGGGAATAGGAACCAAAATACCCAATTTTATCTACAAAATATTTTCTAAGAAGAACCGGCTTGAGTTCCTTTAATTTATTCTCTATTTCGAAGTTTGATTTCATATCTCAAATTTAATCATTTTTAATCATTTTGGAATTTAATTGTGTATGCTTCTTTTTTCAGCATGGGTGGTAACGTTGTTGTAAGATCATATGAATATACTGCAGTCATATCAACTTTCGTTTATCGCTTCATTTTTAATTATTTATCCGTTTGTAAGTGCTTATGATTTCTTGAATAGAATAAACCATTGCTAATATAAACTCTTGATACAGAACCTCCAAATAAAATCATAAAATTATTTCCTGTCTTTTTCCACCGTCTCAACACTTCAAGAAGCATCCGATTGAAATCGATTTAGTTATTTAGAGGTTGGATGTGCTGTATTTATATTTCCCGTCATGCATTTTACCCGTTTCTCTGTTGGGTGGGGCATCTTGAAATAAATATTTTTCGATCGAACGGATAGACAGTACCAGAAACGTCATTTCACCGGATAATCAACCATGAAAATCTATGTTCCTCCCCCTTTATAAATGCAGCTTCACTTTGTCATCGTTTTATGGTTCACTGTTTCAATACAATTTTCGGATATTTACACACAAATTAATCCTTAATTGGGATGTTTTCAACCAATATAGCTAAATTTGCACACATTATATATTTTGAAATTATACCTCAGAGTATTAATTATTAAGGCA
The DNA here is from genome assembly GCA_964540165.1 of uncultured Mariniphaga sp. Taxonomy (GTDB): domain Bacteria; phylum Bacteroidota; class Bacteroidia; order Bacteroidales; family Prolixibacteraceae; genus Mariniphaga. The sequence continues at coordinate 15,680 of CAZILU010000064.1, read as the reverse complement.
TTAACAAATGTAACCCTGAAAAGTTAAAATGGAGCTTTTCAATATTTTATGCGTTTTTCTTATCGATCCGTTTTAGCACTTTTTTAGCACTTACATAAAAACAAAAAGCAGATAATCAATCGATTAACTGCTTTGTTTGGTGACCCCACCGGGATTCGAACCCAGATCGTCAGAACCGGAATCTGAAATTCTATCCATTGAACTATGGGGCCTGATTTATGTCGGGCAAAAATAGTAAAATTCCGGTGCAATCCTATCTCAATTTTGAATTTCTTTTATTTCTCCCTTTTGTTGATAAATCGCATCGAGCGTCCGGCTTTAAGTGCATACGATTGGTTACTTTTCACTGCAATTCAGCTTGCCGTGTAAATACATAGATGATGGAACTGCATTGTGACGGGCGAAACAGGCTGTTCAACCATGAGATTTTACCATAAAGGATTCCTTTCAGAAGAGCGAATGCCGACTTTTTATATTTTTCGCTCAGAATAGAGACATAGAAAGCATCGAAAGGCATCGGCAATCGTTGATTTAGCCGAAATCCATACCGTTCACCCAGCATTTTTATCTGAGCGGGACCGAAGTGCCATAAATGGCGGGGAACATCCCATGCTGCCCAATATTCTTTGTAGTGGCTGGCGTCCCACGATGTATGGTTTGGAAGGGCGATGATCAGTTTCCCTGCCGGTTTTAGCAGCCGGACAAAAGCTTCCATGTTTTTTTGCAACAGATGAATGTGTTCCAGGACATGCCATAGGGTAATGACATCGAAGTGGTGATTGGGGTAGTTAAAAATGGCATCGGGTGAGTCGATGGAGAGGTTGAACTCTTTTTTTGCAAATTCTTTTGCCTGAGGGCTTTTTTCTGTCCCATGGGTTTGCCAGCCATGGGTATTCATCTCATTTAAAAAGTATCCGGTTCCGGTACCTACATCTAAAATTGAACCGTTTTGGGAATGGATCGCTTTTTCTATCAGGTTGCGTTTGCGTTTCAGCATATAACTTCTAACCAGATGGTACAGGTAGTTAACTGCTCCTCTGTTGGTGTTTGAGTGGGAGATATAGGCTTCCGACTGGTAATATTTCCCGATGGAATCTTCATCGCTGGCATTTGCCGTGTATTTAAATCCACATCCACGACATTCATGCACCGTGAAAGCTTCACCAGAGACAAAATGGTCGGTACAGGTGATAAAGGGAGAAAACGCCTCTTCACCGCAAACCGGGCAAATGGTGAGATTGATTGCAGCCATTGTTACTCGTTTAGATGTCTAACTGAAATAACTGAATTTTCTTGCGTTGTACGTTGATCCAAAAAACAGGGACTTTGTATTATATCAGGGTGTTGTTTTAATGCTGAATCTGACCATCACCTGGTATGAAATGGTAATGTTCTGAATCTGATCGACACTTTCGAAAGAAGCATCTGCAGCCATCATGCGATTTTTTGCTAAGTAGGGCCGGGAGTATCCGTCATTAAGTTCGGAGATTACCAGCACGTTTCCCAGAGATTCGCCCACGCTTTCAACCAGGAAGGAGGCTTTCTCCATGGCATTCTTCATGGCATCGGCTTTCACCTTTTTACGCAGATTGTCAATATCGGAGTGGCTCATCTGCCCGATATACATATTCTTTATCCCTTTGGCATCCAAAAGCGAAGAGAGTTGATTGACTTTGGCAAAATCGTTGATAGTAACCTCTAATTGCTTGCTGAAAAGAAACTCCTTACCGGTTTGTCTCCAATAATTTCCCATACCCCGAACGCGAATGTCATCCTTGTCGATACCGGCTTTGCGCAGGTCTTTAATCAGCGCATCCTCAATTTCTGCCAATGGCACCTTTGTCCTGTAATCTTCCGGATCTTTTCTTTTTTCAAATTCCTCTTTCCAGTACTCTTCAATGCCAATAAACAGGACAAATTCGTCGGGTTGCACCTCCAGTTCAGCACTGCCATTTACTTCTATGTACCTTGTTTGTATTTCGGGTTGAGCTGTCAGGGAAAGGGTTAATAACAGAACGATAGGAAAAAGTAACTGTTTCATGAACTTTGAAATTAAATGATTAACATAGCGTCGCCATAAGTTCCGAACCGGTAGTCATTTTTGAGCGCAACATGATAAGCTTCCATAACAAAATCATATCCTCCAAAGGCAGCGACCATCATTAACAGTGTAGACAAGGGCAGATGAAAGTTTGTTATCATGCGGTTTGCGACGCTAAAATCGTACGGAGGGAAAATAAATTTGTTTGTCCATCCTTCAAAGGGTTTTACGAAACCCTGCGTAGATACAGAGCTTTCGATGGTTCGCATGACGGTTGTTCCGACCGCACAGATATTTTTTCGGTCGGTTTTGGCCTGATTGATCTTTTCGCAGGTCTCTTCCCTGATCCAGATTTGTTCGGAATCCATTTTGTGTTTGGTGAGGTCTTCTACATCAACACTTCTGAAATTTCCCAATCCAATATGCAGTGTGACAAATGCAAAATCAGATCCTTTGATTTCCAGTCTCTTGAGGAGTTCGCGGCTAAAATGCAATCCGGCAGTTGGAGCTGCTACAGCCCCTTCATGTTTGGCGAAAATTGTTTGGTATCGTTCTTTATCCTCGGGAATGACCGGCCGGTTAATAAATTTTGGCAGGGGAGTCTGCCCCAGTCCGTAAAGTGTTTTTTTGAACTCATCGTAAGGCCCGTCGAATAGAAAGCGCAGGGTTCGTCCCCGGGAAGTGGTATTGTCGATCACCTCGGCAACCAACATATCGTCGTCGCCAAAATAGAGTTTGTTTCCAATTCTGATTTTTCGCGCCGGATCGACAAGAACATCCCACAACCGCATCTCCCGATTCAGTTCCCGAAGTAAAAAAACTTCAATTTCTGCTCCTGTTTTCTCTTTATTGCCATAAAGACGGGCCGGGAACACCTTGGTATCGTTGAACACGAAAATATCTCCGTCGTTGAAATAATCAACAATGTCTTTAAATGTTTTGTGTTCTATACTCCGCTTTGACCGGTCAAGTACCATTAATTTTGATTCATCTCTGTTGGTGGCCGGGTGCAGGGCTATCTTCTTCTCATCCAATTCGTATTTAAACTTTGATAACTTCATGAACAAATGATTTATTGTTGTTATTGTTGTATGATAACTAACGCTACTCTGTTGAAAATGTTCGTTTTAAAAACAGAATTTGTGTATACGCAATTTATTTTATTTTGTTATATACCGATCAATATTTTCTATAAAACCATTGATGGTGTGTGCTTTGTTTACAGAAAATTCTCCGATTCGGGTGCGTCTCAAGCCGGTCAGATATGCCCCACAGTTTAAGGCATCACCAATGTCGCGAGCCAGAGATCTGATGTAGGTTCCTTTGCTGCAAACAATTCGGATCGTAGCGAAAGGAGGATCGAACGATTCGATGTTGATCTCCTTAATCTCAATGGTTTTTGGCTTTAGTTCAAGCTCTTTTCCTTTTCGTGCATAGTCGAATGCCCGTTTCCCATTCACTTTAATCGCAGAAAACAGGGGCGGAACCTGTTCTGTTTTTCCGAGAAAACGATTTAGGGTCTCTTCAAAAAGCATTCTGGTCACATGGTCAAACGGGATCTGGTTTTCTTCCTCAGTTTCCATATCAAACGAAGGCGTTGTGGCCCCCAGTTTTAGTTGGGCTATGTACTCTTTTTTCTGTTCCTGAAAAGATTCAATTTTTTTTGTAGCCTTGCCGGTGCATAAGATCAACAGACCGGTTGCCAGGGGATCGAGGGTGCCGGCGTGTCCGACCTTAAGCTTTTTTATGCCCAGTTTTTTGCAAATGGTATTTCGGATGCGTTGAACCAGATCAAAAGAGGTCCAGTTGATGTCTTTATCAAACAGAAGCACCTCTCCTTTCTGAAAGTCGAATTCTTTTCTTGTTTCTTCAACCACAACTATTTATTTTACAGAAATTTAGCTATTTTAAAATCAGCCTGCAAAGATAGCAATTAACCCGATGATTAAACAGTAAATGGCAAAATATATCAGTTTTCCTTTTTTAATTATCTTAATCATTAAGGAACAAGCGGCGAGTCCTGACAGGAATGCAGCCACAAATCCAATGACTAATGATGAGGTATTGATGGGATATACCTGGCTGACATCTTTTGAAATTATGTCTAAAAAAGCGGCACCAAGGATGGGTATCAGAACCATTAAAAAGCTAAAGCGGGCGACCTCCTCTTTTTTTACGCCAAGCAGAAGCCCTGTGGCGATGGTAGCTCCGCTGCGTGATATCCCCGGCAACACGGCTATTACCTGGGCTATGCCAATGATGAATGCTTTTCCCCGGGTAACCGGCAACTCTCTTTTTTTGGCTACATGGGCAAAAAAGAGAAGCAGTGCGGTAATGATCAGCATGCTTCCAACCAGGATCAGATTACCGGTGAATAGTTGTTCAACTTCATCTTTGAAAAAGATCCCGATGATCAGGATGGGAATGGTTGAAATCAAGATTAAAGAGACATAGCGGGCTGATTCGTTCCATCGAAAAGAGAACAGACCGGTCACTAAATGAAGTATATCTTTTCTAAAAACGATGATCGTACTCAGCACTGTTGCCAGATGCACCAGGACAGTAAAATAGAGGTTGTTGGTGGATTGAACTCCCAAAAGCGCACTCCCCAGTTCAAGGTGTCCACTGGAACTAATGGGAAGAAATTCCGTTAAGCCTTGTATGACGCCAAGGATAAAGGCTTGAATTTCATTCATTTTTACGGGCAGGCTAATTGTTGTTTTTTGTTTTTTTCAGGATGGCATAAATCTCAAAAAGGAACCCGAACAATAAAACCAGGGGGGCAAGGGTAATGCGTCTGAAGCTGAAGATGTCGGGATTAAAAACTTCCGGATCGTCACTTCCTCCTCCAATCATGAGAATAAAGCCTATGACGATTATTCCAAAGCCTACAGCCAGCAAACGATAGTTCTCTTTGCCAAGGGCGAAACCGTGGTCTTCTGGTGTGCTTTCATTGTTTTTTGTTTTATTCTTCATAACGGAGTGAAATTAAAATTAAGATTCGTTCTGGATTTCCGGTTGCAAATGTAAAAAAAACGATACGTCCGGGGAAATCTTTTAGCTAAAAGTTAAAAATATCGCTTATTGGATTTCGGTTATGTATCGTTTGTAAAGGTTTGATATCGATTTGGGTTCACCAATGATGGTTAACAGATCGTTTTCCTGTAATCGTGTATTTCCGTTGGGAGTGAAGGTTGTTCCATCCCGTTCGATCATGGCTACCAGGATGTCTGACGGGTAGTGTATTTCTTTGAGTTGTTGATTTATCATATCTGCCTGACGTGTACCCGGAAGCAGTTGTATGGTCAGATACCGGTCGTTGTGCAACAGGTACTCCTTTATTTTTCTATGGTTATTCAATAATAATATTTGATTGACAAAATTTTTACGTTCGACGATGTCGATGATGCGCGACAGCATTCGTAATTGTTGCCGGGGTTCTTTGTCGGGATTAACCAGGAAGAAGAAGATACGGATGTAATCTTTGGAAGTGATTCCATGTTTGGTTACCGGTTTATCGATTTTATCATCTGAGATCACGATGTGCAGGGAGGGGTGGTCAATCCCTTCACTTTTTGCAAACAGAACAGAAACTTCAGGAATGATCAGTGCCGGTTCTATGGCGGATGTAGTGCGGAACTCTCTTACCAGATCCTCGGTTCTGACGTGCATTTCGATCGCGAAAATGGAAGATATCTCCTGCAGCAGTTGCTCAAAACTGGTCTCTTTGGTCAAATGGGTTATCCGGGCTCGAATGATGGTTTGGTCGAACGGATCACCCTGTCGAAGTCCCTTCTCTTTAATGATGCTCATAAATTCGCTTTCCAGTTCGGGGTATTGATATTTTCCCAACAGAGCAAACCAGTGAAATATAGCGCCTTCCCGCGTAACCTGCAATCGCCCGTAGTACCGGTACCAAAGGTATCCGATGAAAATGATGGCGGCGGTAAAAAGGATGGCTCCCCACCCCATATAAGCGATGAGCACAATGGAGATGATGATGCCTGTAATTTGCATATAGGGATAAAAGGGAGACCGGTAACCCGGGTCGTATGATTCGATTTTGCTTTTTCGGAAAACAATTACAGAGAAATTGATCAACATAAATATAAAAAGCTGAAAGGTGCTGGCTAATTTTGCGATCCCCTCTTCCGAAAGAATCAGAATAAAGAGGAGTATGACGCCGGTGGTTACCAGAATAGCCTGAACAGGTGTTCCTTTTTTCCCAACTTTAGAAAAGGCCTGAGGAAAAAGCTTGTCTCGTCCCATAGCAAAAGGGTAGCGTGAAGAGGATAGTAGTCCGGCATTTCCGGTCGATGCAAAAGCAGCCATGGCTGCGCCGGTCATCAAATATGCCCCCCAATTAGCGGGAAGCCAGGTGAAAAGTTTCTTGACTGCTGTGGTCGCCGGCGCTAAATCTCTGGTTAATTCCGACGGTTCGATGATGGCGACCATGATCAGTACTCCCAGAAAATAGACCAGTCCGGTTACTACCAGTGAAATAAGCATACCTAACGGAATATTTCGCTCCGGATTTTTAACTTCCTCGGCAACACTGGCAATCTGTGTTAATCCCAGGTATGAGATGAACACAAACCCTGATGTCCTGATAATCCCTTCCAGTCCATGGGTGAAAAATGGTTCAAAATGAGCGTTTCCCTGCGGGATGTCAATCCGGTCGGTGAAATAGATGTTATAGATGCCATCGACAATGAAAGCTCCGAGAACCAGAAGAAGAAATGTGACGAAAAAATTTTGAAGTCCCGATGTTTTTTTTGCTCCGATGAGGTTTAGCACCATGAAAAATAGTGTGGCAACAATGGCTATTGTTTTGATGGGTACTTCCCAGAAAATAGCAGCATAGGCTCCGATACCGACCAGTGCGAAGGTGGTTTTCAGCATTAAGGCAAAATAGGTTCCCATGCCGCCAATGGTTCCCATTAAAGGCCCCAGGCTGCGGTCAAGAAAAAAGTAGGCACCCCCCGAACGAGGCAGTGCAGTGGCGATTTCAGCAATGCTGAACATGGCCGGTAAGATGAAAAGTCCGGAGACCAGATAGGCTAAAAAGACGGAAGGGCCGGTGTACTGTGAGGCTAATCCGGGAAGCAGAAAAAAGCCTGAACTGAACATGGCCCCGGTACTGATGGTAAATACCTCAAATAATCCTAACTCTTTTTTTAACCTGTTTTTTTTTGCCATACGATGGTTTTATTTGTTGTGTTAACACGTTGGACGTTTCTTGTGCTTTGTAAAAATAAAACATTTTTATTTGCTCAGAGTTTAATCTGAGAATTTAAAATTGAACGATGAACCGGGATTGTTTAAATTTCGGGTGGGGGATGATGGGTGAGACTGAGTAAATTCAACGGCATGTGTTTATCCGGAACAGGATTTTTTTTTGTTAATTAATTTTCAAACATTTGTGCTCTCTTTTTTGTCTTTAAAGAATAAAAATGCAGTAATGAGTCGATTGTTTTTGTTGGTTCTGGTATGGTTGTTTGTTGTCTCTGCTCAGGGAGAGCCGGGTTGGAGAAAGGGGGGTCATGGTTCAGCCTGTCCGGTCTGTTATGGATCTGACAAGGTCGTTAAATCTTTTACCCCTCCACCGGCCGAGGTTATGAATGCGCTAAAATCGACTGAAAAAAAATCAACGATCGTTGTCGATTACAGTCTGTTTCCCGAAGCAGCAAAGAGTGCTTTTGCCTATGCGGTTAATATATGGGAGCATCTCATTGAATCTGACGTTCCGATTCATGTGCTTGCCAATTGGCGGAGGCAAGATGAGGGCGTTTTGGGCAGCTGCTATCCTTACGATTTGAGAAAAAATTTTCCCGGAGCACCCAGAAAAGAGATCTACTATCCGATAGCGCTGGCTGAAAAGCTTGCGGGAAAAGAGATGACCGGTCCCAGTCAACCCGATATAGCTGCCACTTTTAACAGGGATATTAACTGGTATTTCGGAACGGACGGGAAGACGCCTTACGAAAAGTACGACTTTGTTTCGGTTGTTTTGCATGAGTTGGGGCATGGTTTGGGTTTTTATGGATTTTTTTCCATAGCGAATAATCTGGGTAGTTATGATTATTGGCAATTGGGTGATGCCACGGCTTATGACTTATTGGTCGAACATTTTAATGGAAACCGTTTGCTCGATCAGTCGAAGTATCCCAATCCCTCCCAGTCTTTGAAAAATGCGCTTGTTTCGGGTTGGCTTTTTGCGAACAGTCCGGTAGCTGCAATTGACGACAATGGTTCCATGCCAAGGCTTTATGCTCCTTCCTCCTGGAATGGAGGATCAAGTATTTATCATTTAAATGAAGATAGTTACGTTTCATCGGGGAGTAACTCACTGATGACTCCTTTCCTGGGAAGGGGCGAAGCTGTACATGATCCCGGCTCCGTGACGATGGGAATGATGGCAGATTTGGGGTGGAAAACGATGAAAATTGATTTGGTTTCCATTAAAGATCAGGAGGTAAAATCAACCGTTGACATTCATGTTTCAGTACAAAGCGATTTTAAAACAGACACAGCAAGGCTCTATTTCGTCTATTCAACCGACTCTTTTTCTGCTGTCTCGGATACGGTGGTATTTCGTGATCAGGGGAGTGATCATTTTCGTGCGACATGGACACCTCCGTCGGGAGCAGATCAGGTTCAGTACTATGTTAGTTCGGCCGATGTGAAGGGGAGGGTTTTTCGGTATCCGGTTGAGGCTCCTTTGGATTTTTTTACGGTGAATTTTGGTGTTGATACCATCAGACCTGAAATTTCACACGATGCGGTGGCATTTCTGCTCGATGCCGGAGATTCTCAGTCGATCAACGCTCGTGTTGAGGACAATTTGGGTGTAGATACGGTTTATGTTGAATACACACTAAACGGTGCTGAAGTGCAGCGTTTTGGATTGGAGCGCCGGTCAGAAGAGAACTACTCTTCTTTTTTCCCTTTCAACTCCGGACAAATCCGTCAGGGTGATGAAGTCGCCTATAGGATCGTAGCTGTTGATGCTTCAGCGACAGGGAACACAAGGATTGTTCCTTCGACCGGAATGTATGCATTGCGTGTTGAAAAGGTAGCTGAACCGGTCTATAGCTATTCCGATGATTTTAATGTAGGGACGTTGGATTTTGTATTGACCGATTTCAGCGTATCAACATTATCCGGATTCACAAACGGAGCGCTCCATTCATCTCATCCTTATAAAAGCCCTGAGACTGATGAGGCAGCGTTTGATTTTGTCTCGGTTTTAAAAATTCCTGTGATATTGGGTGAAGGAGCAACCATGAGTTTCGATGAAATTGTATTGGTTGAACCCGGAGAGTCAGGTTCCAAATTTGGGGATGTTGATTTTTACGATTATGTGATTGTTGAGGGGAGTAAAGATTGGGGTAAAAGCTGGCTTCCATTAACGGATGGTTATGACTCCCGGGCTAACTATGGCTGGAATAAAAAGTACACCGATAATATCATTGGCAATAACTCCAGAGCGGTTGGAAGTTCTGATCTTTTTATCAATCGGCAGTTCAATATGATGGAGTCCGGGAATTTTGAGCCGGGAGACACCATCCTGGTCCGGTTTCGCATCTATTCTGATCCTTATGGTTACGGATGGGGATGGGCCATTGATAATTTGGTTATTCAGTCGGTTGTCTCTGCTTCACCAATCCGTTTGTCATCCGGGAACTTTTATCTTTTTCCCAATCCTTTTGATCACTCCTTCTCGGTGGTGGTTGATGCCGGAACGAAGGTTGACAGGCTGGAGTTGGAACTTTTTAATATGTATGGTCAGCGTGTTTGGGGAAAAACGCTTCAGGATTTGCGTGAGCCTGTCTCTGTTGATGTTGAAGTTGACTATGCTCCCGGAGTCTATCTGTTTGTTGCCCTGGAAAACGGAGTGCGGGTGTTCTCACGAAAAATGGTCTCCAAATAACCGGAATCCCCGATTTTTCGGGCTATAGCCCCTAAACGCCTTCGATTAATATTTTTACAATGTAAAAAAATTATTTACAACAAGTAAATTTTTTTACACAAAGTCTTGCGCATTACAACTAATTTTCAGATCTTTGTGGCGAGTAAAATCACCATTAAATCAATAGATGCAAAAATTAGTTTTTTTGTGTCTGACTTTAGGTACATATTTATTGTCAGGTCAGGCTATCGCCGGGCATGACGTTTTAGGAGCAGAGACCCCTAATCTCTATACTCCTGTATGTTATGCATCGGATGAAATCGAAAAGGTTTTTATACCGCCTCCTGTTGAGTTGATTTCTTTGAAATCAGCGGAGGTGCGTATGGATATTATAGTGAGCTATAATTCTTTTCCGGAAGATGCAAAAGTTGCATTTGAATATGCTGTTGCCATATGGGAGAGGTTAATTGACTCTCCGGTTCCGATTCATATTGATGTCAAATGGGTGGAGAAGGGTACCAATGTATTGGGAAGCTGTCGTCCAGCTTCGTATGAGAAGAATTTTGATGGCACACCGCTGCCTGATATATATTATCCCGTTGCGCTGGCTGAGAAGGTAGCCGGTAGGGAATTAAACGGTTCAGGGCAACCCGACATCGTGGCTGAGTTTAACAGCGATATGAGCTGGTATTTTGGTATTGATGGAGACACACCGGTTCAGCACTATGATTTTGTCTCGGTTGTTTTGCATGAATTGACGCATGGACTTGGATTCATCGGATTTTTCTTTTCGATGAATGAAAATGGAAACTATGGTTATTTGCGGATGGGCGACGCAACGGTTTATGATCTGATGGTTGTGCGCATGAATGGAGAGAGGCTGACCGATGCCTCTGTTTACGAAAATCCATCGGTTGCCTTAAAGAGTGCTATGCTTTCGGGTGATCTGTTCAGTAACAGTCCGGTTGCATCGGAGGTTGAAGGCAGCCGGCCCCGGCTCTATTCGCCACCGGTATGGATCAATGGTTCGAGCATTTATCATCTCGACAGAACAGCCTATCCTTCTACCGGAGAGAACTCTTTAATGAGGCCAACGCTGGCTAAAGGGCAGGCTGTTCACAATCCCGGGCCGGTTACTCTCGGTATCATGGCTGATTTGGGATGGAAAGCGGATCAAAATGAAATGGCGGTAGGTCTGGAGATTGTACATCAGCCCATACCTTTTTTGCTGGATAAGAAGCAACCGATGCCGGTCGAGGTTTTGGTGAAGGAAGTTGGCAAGGTAGACACGATTTTTGTAGAGTATACGCTGAATGGGATTTCCCAGCAATCATTTGGATTGGTCAGTGATGCCAACGCCCGTTATTCAGCCAATTTCCCTTTAGCTGCCGATTATCTTCATGCCGGCGATGAGATTGCCTACCGGATTGTTGCTGTCGATGCTCAAACCGGACAGAATGTTCGAAAATTTCCAGACGGCGGGCAGTATGCCTTCCGGGTCGAAGAGCTGTATGAACCTGTTTTTGGATATCATTCCGATTTTGAGAATGTTACATCCGATTTTATTTTGGGAGGTTTTTCAATTACATCGGAGGATGGCTTTTCAGGTCGTGCCCTGCACTCAGCACATCCTTACAACAATTCTCCCGATGTGAATAGAGATATCAATGCTGTTTCATATCTGAAGTATCCCGTTATTTTAACTTCGGGAACCATATTAAGTTACGATGAGGTTGTTCTTGTGGAGCCGGGGATGATCGGATCGGGTAGTGAAATGGGTGAATTTGCCGATTTTGTTATCGTCGAGGCCAGCAAGAATAGCGGAAAGACCTGGTTACCTTTGATTGATGGTTACAACGCTGGCGATAACGCACTCTGGAGTGAACGCTATTACGCTTCAATCGTCAATCATACGTCATTGGTTGCCGGCAGGCAAGAGTGGTATTCCAATCGCAGCATAGATATGCAGCAGGTTGCCGGTTTTTCTGAAGGTGACACCATCATAATTCGTTTTCGTCTTTCGGCCAACACCGAAGCAAATGGTTGGGGCTGGGCGATTGATAATCTTTCAATACAATCAACCGTATCAGCGTCCGACAATTGGCTGACTGCTGCCAGCTTCAACGCCTATCCTAATCCTTTCCAACAGAAATTCAGAATCTCAACCGATTTGGAAGGGTGGATTGACCGGTTGGAACTTGACGTCTATAATGCTTATGGCCAAAAGGTGTGGACCGGACAGAGCGAAAATGTGTCTGGAAAGATTGACTGGGATGTTGACACTCAAGATGGATTGCCAGGCATATATCTTTTGGTGGTGCGGCAAAACGGAGAGCAGGTATATACGAGGAAGATGATTCGGAATTGATGTATTGACCTTGGTTGTCGATTGACCAAAGTTAATGAGAATGATGATAAAATAGATAAGATATTATAGGATGATTATTGATTTAGTATGATTACAAACAGACCCACCGCGGGCAGAGGGAGAGAATGATGGAACTCTTCGCATAACCATCTGTCTGCAAATTAAAAGAGGCCGTCCCGATGAACAGGGATGGCCTCTTTGATTATTAACCGTTATACGGTACGAATGTGTCGTAGATTTTATGAAACTCCGATCGTTCTCTTAAGTTGTTAATTAATTACAGCCAGTGCCTCTTCGTAATTTGGTTCATCTACGATTTCAGGGACTTGTTGCGTGTAGAGCACCGTTCCGTTTTCGTCTAAGATAATCACTACCCGTGAATGCAGTCCGGCTAACGGTCCGTCGGCGATCTCCAATCCGTAGTTTTTTCCAAATTCGCCGGTGTTAAAATCGGAAAGGGTAATTACGTTTTCAATGCCTTCTGCTCCACAGAACCGGCCTTGTGCAAATGGGAGGTCGCGCGATATGCAAAGGACCTTCGTGTTTTTTAATCCGGCCGCTGCCTTGTTGAAGTATCGCACGGAGGCGGCGCAGGTTCCCGTATCCAGACTGGGGAAGATGTTCAATACCACTTTCGATCCTTTAAAATCGTTCAGTCCGACTCTTGACAGGTCGCTTTTTACCAATGTGAAGTTTTTAGCTTTTCCCCCTTTCTTAGGGAGCTCTCCTACCGTGTTAACGGCATTTCCTTTGAGTGTTATCTGTGCCATAATGATTTTTTTTTTGATTTATACAAATAGTAACAGTTGATTTCTATAATTGTTGAAAAGTGCCGGATGAAAAAAATGACGATTATTAATTCGACTATTGCCGGATGAATAAAAGCTGTTAATTTTATCGCTGACAGATATAAATTAGATAATATGATGGATTTTTATTCGGGAGTTTCCCTGACATGGGGCAAATCTCATGAATATAGTAATGCAAATTGGATAAATCGCTGCAAGAAATAAATTACAAAATATGGTCCTATGAAGAAATGTCTGGCATTAATCTCTGTATTAAATTTTTTTGGATGCAACTATCGGGCTGAAGTGCCAAAGCCCGGGAACTGGATTCCGGATCCGGTACAGTTAACTTCCGATCTTATGACTCCGGAGGTATTGTGGTCGTTTGGCCGGGTGGGCAGTCCGCAGGTTTCTCCCGACGGAACGGTGGTGCTCTATACGGTCACCTATTACCACATTGCTGAGAACCGGTCGTATCGGGATATCTATATCGTTCCGGCGACAGGAGGTGAGAGCCGGCGCCTGACCAATACGGCTGCGGGTGAGTTTAATGTGATGTGGCGGCCCGATGGAGAGAAGATCGGGTATCTGTCGTCTGAATCGGGCGCTGTTCAGCTCTGGGAGATGAGCCCCGACGGCACGAAGATGCAGCAGGTAACGGAGATCGATGGAGGCATTTCAGGCTTTAAATATGCACCAACGGGCGATCGTATTTTCTATATCCGTGGTGTTAAGCTCGATCAGGATGTGCACGATCTATTTCCCGACCTGCCCAAGGCCAATGCCCGGTTGGAAAACGATCTGATGTACCGGCACTGGGACCAGTGGCATGATTATACCTATCAGCACATTTTTGTTGCGGATTATGCCGATGGGAAGGTCGGTGCCGGAAAGGATATTATGGAGGGCGAGCGCTACGATTCGCCGATGAAGCCTTTTGGCGGGGTGGAGCAGATTGCCTGGAGCCCTGATGGGAAGCGCCTGGCCTATACCTGCAAAAAGAAGGTGGGAAAGGAGTACTCTCTCTCTACCAACTCCGATATCTATTTTTACGACCTGACAACAGGAGAGACCCACAATTTCACGGAAGGGATGATGGGGTACGATCAGAACCCGGGCTTCTCCCCCGATGGAAAGTATATAGCCTGGGAGAGTATGGAGCGGGATGGCTATGAGTCGGATAAGAACCGGCTGTTTATTGCCGATCTGGAAACAGGAGAGCGGAGAGATTATACGGCAGCCTTCGATCAGAATGTACATGCCCTGAGCTGGGACAGCGACAGCCGTGCCCTCTTTTTTATTAGCAATATCCATGGAACGGAGGAGATCTACCGGCTGCGGCTGGCTGACGGGTCGATAGACCGGCTTACCAATGGAGAGCACGATTATCAGACGGTTGAGTCTTCTGCATCCGGACTGGTGGCACAAAAGGTCTCCATGTCGCAGCCTGCTGAGCTTTTTTTAGTGGATGTGTTGAGTGGGCAGGACAGGCCGTTGACCACCGTTAATAAAGGCTTACTGGATCAGCTTACCATGGGGAAGGTTGAGGAGCGTTGGTTGGAGACCACCGACGGGAAGCAGATGCACACCTGGGTAATCTATCCGCCCCATTTTGATCCCGCCAAAAAGTATCCGACACTGCTTTACTGCCAGGGGGGCCCCCAGGGAACGGTCAGCCAGTTCTGGTCGTATCGTTGGAATTTTCAGATGATGGCCGCTAATGGTTATATCGTAGTAGCTCCCAACCGGAGGGGCCTGCCCGGGTTTGGGCAGGAGTGGAATGAGCAGATATCGAAGGATTATGGAGGACAGAACATTCGCGACTACCTTACGGCCATCGATGCTTTAGCGAAAGAGCCCTGGGTGGATGAGAAGCGGCTGGGAGCCGTGGGAGCCAGTTATGGCGGTTTTTCCGTCTTCTATCTTGCC
>CAZILU010000064.1:0-632 GCA_964540165.1 uncultured Mariniphaga sp. | reverse complement strand
GTTCAATTTTGAACATCAGTATCTTACTACCGAAGAGATGTGGTTTGCCAACTGGGATATCGGCGGTCCGTTCTGGGATAAGGAGAACAGCGCAGCACAACGGTCGTATACCTTCTCTCCACACCATTACGTAGGGCGTTGGGATACCCCCATTTTGGTCATTCATGGGGAGAAAGACTTCCGGGTGCCGCCCGATCAGGGTATGGCCGCCTTCAATGCGGCTGTGTTACGCGATATCCCGGCGCAGTTTCTCTACTTCCCGGAGGAGAACCACTGGGTGCTGCAGGCACAAAATGGAATTCTTTGGCAGCGTGTTTTCTTTCAATGGTTGGATCAGTGGTTAAAATAGATCAGTTATCAGTAAAATTTAGTTAACGAAAAATTGTTCATGCAAGAGATCAGCGTTGGATTTTTGGGTGCCGGCGGGATTGCCCGCGCTCACGTATATGCCCTGCAGGCGATGAAATATTACTACGATAAGGTTCCCGGAGTACTGTTTGAGTCAGTAGCTTCGGCCCGTCCGGAGAGCCGGGAGGATTTTGCCCGCAAGTATGGATTCAGGAGTGCCCAAACGGTGGGTGAATTTTCGGTGAACAGAAAGATTGAAGCGGTCTATATTTTGGGACCCAACA
>CAZILU010000063.1:0-17120 GCA_964540165.1 uncultured Mariniphaga sp. | reverse complement strand
TTTTAATTCGGCAGAAATCAGGAATGCTCCATTTGTACGAAGAGTTGAAAACGAAACATCATTCCAGCTGGAGGGGATGGAAGGAAAGAGCTTAATCACACCGGTATGGCTCTGTATGACCATCTCCTGAATAGCAGAGGCAAAAGCGAAGTTCCCTTCAAGGGTAAAGGGACGAAAGGTCTTTTTAGTGTATCCGGCATTACACTGGTCACCATTCACATGAAATGAATTTTTCAGACAAAAGCACTCTGCGAAAACACGAAGAATATCAGCAGCCTTATCTCCCTGAAAAGCTCGGGCATACAGGTTAGCCAGCCAACTATAGGAGAAACCAATCCACTCTTCTGTACCTTGCTTTTCGAGATTATCAAGGGTATTCAGAATAATCCGTTTCTCTTCATCACTATGGGACAGATCAATCAATCCCAATGGATGAAAACCCATTAAATGCGAAAAATGACGATGCGATTGTTGATAAGCTAAATCAGGTGCAATCATCAATCCTGTTATAGAATCGACCGCTAACTGCGGCCATTCAGTAAGCTTCTGCTCCCATTGTTCAACCTCCTCCGGAAGATGAAGTTCCTGAGCCATTTCAGCCGCTTTTTCATAGGTCCAGCGGATAAGTGCCAGATCGAAATTGGTTGTTTGAGTAAACCATGCTTGTTTAGAATTACCAAAAATCTCGGGACTTGAGCTCAGAGGCAAATTTCGAATTCCGTCTCTCTTTACCGAAAGTTGATCAATGAAAACAGATACATCTTTCATCCACGGATAGGCTTTCTCTTCCAGAAACTTACGATCCATAGAATACCGCCAGTGCAGATAAAAATGTTGTCCGAGCCATGCAGATACCGTTGGTCCCATGGCATATTGAATCCATCCACCCATGGGTTCCCCTTCAAGGGTGGTTACTCCGGGCACATTCATCCCTTCAGTTTCAAAATAATCACGGGTGTATTTTTTAAATACCGGACGACAACTCCATAGCCAATTGACAAATCCCTCCTCCAGATCGAGGCCGTTTCCTATATATGCAGGCCAATAACTCATTTGGGTATTCAGATCATGATGATAATCGCCTTTCCAGGGTGGAAGCATCCCATGATCCGCAGTCCAGACTGCCTGAAGAGAAACAGGTGGAGCATCGGCACGGGCAGCTGAACCAAATTTATACATCTCGAGATAGTACTGTTTTTGCAGTAGTGTATCGGGTATTTTCACATCCGACTTTGACCAAAATTCTGACCACCAGCGAACATGCTCATTGAATGAGTTATCCATTCCCTTTTTTGACTCATTCGAAACAACCTGTTTAGCACTTGGCATAGATTCCCGCCCCGTTTTCGATGATGAAACAGACCAGGACCCCGTCAAGCTACGATCGTCTTCCGTCCACCCAGTATGAATTTGGTACGAGAAATCGCCCCAGCCATTTTGATTATAAGTACAGAAGTTTTTCCCTTGTTCTATTTTTCCTTTTGAATAACCCAAGTCAAGCAGTTCGTGCTTTGAATGATTGGCTTCGACATCCTCTCTTTCATGGTTATAGGCAGGTGAATCCAGGAAAACTTTAATCGGTTCTCTGATGTTCTCGAATCGATACCATCCAATCGGTTTTTCTGCATGAACAAAAGTAATCAGCCGTGCACCATTTTCCCACTCAACAATACAGAGAGCTGTTTTTAGTTCCAGCCGTACAGATTGAATTTCCCCCAAATGAGCAATGTCAAATTCAAGAGCACCCGCGGGTATCTTGGAAGGTGCCGGAAGTTGTTTATACGGTGTATCGAAAACAGCCTGTACCTCTTCGTAAGAATCTTTCTTCCATGATCTGTAAACATCCTTAAACTTCCACTCATCGAAATTAATATTTGCCATTGGACGCAGATCCCATAAATCGGCACGATCTAATGAAAATCGTAATCTTCCGTTTTTCTGCCATACCAGGTTTCCCATTATCCCATTGCCAAGAGGTATCGCCTCATCCCAAACCGTTGCAAGCTCAGTAAATTCAAGATTACATCTTTTATCAGGTCCTGTTAACGGTTCATTTTCACAAGATATAAAAATAATCAATAAGCTTAAAATGATCGTTTTGTACATCTACATTTGATTTTTGGTTTTATCTATTTAGTGATGTTACTATTGAGTCATTTGAAAATAAACTTATGAACGAAACTCTCATTATTCTGAATAACCGAAATAAAATAAATTCCTGGCTTTAGGCGAACGGGGACCGTGTTATCCTTATATATTCTCCCCGCATAATGACCAACTCTTTTGCCCGAAATATCATGAATTGCCACTAACCCATTTTCTATATCCCGTTTGAAATACAACTTATCAGCCATTTGATAAATGATGCCTGATTTCGTCTTTTCTTTTAGAAGGGCTTTATCCGTATGCCCCAATATTGCTCCTCTTAACTGCTTTTGAGCCTCATATAATGACGAAGGGGAGACATTTGGCTTGTTAAATCCTTCATTGTACAGCCAGACATCATCTCTGTCGCTCGCAGACTTATTTACGGTTATATTAATATCGGGATGATAAACACCGACCATAATACTTTTCGGGTATAACTTATAGCACTCATAACTAAACTGTCCCCCGCTACGTTCCTTCCTTATGCTGGGATAGTTCCAAAAGCCACTAAAAAAATCGAATCCGGGTTTTCCCGACGCTGAAGCATTCCCTGCAATATTCCAGAAAGTATTAAACTGGCCGGAATGGGGCATGTTTTGTATAGCTCCGGCGCCATCCACATGAGAATTATTCATTCGTTCAAACAGATTATTCGATGAAAATCCACCCCCATGGAAATCGATCATACCATTTAAATGATCAATAACAATATTGGTAAACACATTGCCATGTGCCATACCTGCTACTCCAACCGGATGGGTTCTAAACGTCTTCACACGGCAATTTCTGACAAGGTTAAACCAACTGTTGTTCGCTTTGATCCCATGATGCCCGTACTCCCCTTCAACGATTATATCTTCAACGGTAATATTCATTGAATTGCTCAGATTTATATCCTGGGTTAAATCGTCAATCACAACGTTTCGAATCCAGCTGTTTCTTGTATTATTAAATTCAATGGCAGTCCAACCATAATCGACTTCCCAATTTTTATGGTGACTATAGCCTCCGGAAAAAGCAGACTCAATTCTAAGATTTTCAATGCCAACGCCTTCAACAAAATCCAACAGCTCAAACCGGGGAGACCAGCCGACAGATATCTCCTGCATCAACGGTTGTTTAAGCTTAACCGTGGTAGAATTGATAACTTGCTCGATCTCAAATGCACATTCGAATGGAGCATATTTAGTAAAATTATACCATTCAGACTCAGGCTCTAACGGACTGGTTAAAAGCAGACTTAACTCATTTGTCCGGGTTCCGTCAACATTAGGATTATACATTCTGATTCTACCCGCGTCTCCGGCTTTTAAACCGCTCGTGTTATTAAGAGACAGAATATTTGTTCCTTTAGCAGCAGTTGCCGTAACTGTTTTTGAAGGATAAATAACAAATTTTTCGTTTTGTGTTATTATTGCCGCCTGACCAGAGGAGCAGGTCGATTCCTCACAGAGCAGGTTGGTAATAAAAAAAACAGAACCATCTTCTCTATTCCCATTACCTCTGATGACTACATTTTCAGGAATTTTTACAAATTTGATAGTAGCTCCCGCACCCAATAAAAATTTTCCAACGGGTATATCAACAGCACCTCCTCCAATTGAGTTCACGTAATCAACCGCATCCTGTAATGCCTGGGTATCATCGATTGTGTCATTCGGAATGGCTCCAAAGTCGGTTATGGATGCCTTTAAAGCAACATCCGGAATGCTTTCATCTCCGCTCTTATATCCGGCATAAGAGTAATCATATAAGATCGAATTTGCCTTATCGGTTTTAAAATCGGTCCAAATATTGGGTACCCATGTGGTATCAATCCCACCTGTCGCTTTAATTGCCATACCATCATCTGTATGTACGGTAAAATCCGATGGATTGGGAATGGTGATCGAAAATATATCTTTATCATTAAAATTCTCAAAATTAGATGTTCCCCGAAAATGACCAGATTCAGAAAAATGGAATTCAGGAACATTCTCTTTGGATTGAGCAGAAAAAAAATTAACGAGACCTAAGAAAAAAACAAAAAACAGAGCCCGGCTATTGGGTTTGAACGCCAGAATTGAAAAAACGTTTTGAAATATCTTTGCCATTTTTAAAATTAAGAAAAATACTATCTTCATCATGATTCGAATATATTCTAAATACGATCAATTTTTCAACATGCCAATACAAAAAAAAATAAAACTAATTGCCTAATAAATCTTTAAACCACTCATCTCCGATAACTCTACCCAATAGATAGAATTTTTTATCCGGAAACCAAAGGGTCGTTTTGCCATTAACAACGGTTAAACTGGTATAGAATGAATTTCCGGAAGGACGTTCTGCAAAAAGTTGCATTGGCGCAAACTCTATCGGTTGTTCTGCATTTTTGTTAAATTTTCCTGCAATAAGATAGAGTGGTCCCCGATTTTGGTATTCTCTTTCAGCATCGAAGTCAAATGTATGATGCACCAGTGCAAAATAGTAACCACTGGCTGCCTCGGGGCCCTTCCAATCATACAATGGACAGGGAGAGCGTGGGTGCAGGTATGGGGTTCCACCATCGCGATCCTTTAAAACTTTAGGTTCACTCCAGCTTTGACCATCATCAAAACTTTGTGACCAATACGGATGGCCGGAACTGGTGCGCATCAGAGCAAACAATCTTCCATCAGGAAGCTTTACGATGCTTGCTTCTTCAGCTACGGGTCTGAATTTTTCATGTTCGACAACTAAAGCATCTTTATTCGTTGCAAACCAACTCAACTCGATGTCCTTTACTTCGGGATTATCATCGATGTTATTAAATTGAAGAAACTCCACCGAAGTTACTCTCTTTTTATCGTACGATGCCTTGCCGTGCCGGGAAACCCCAACCAAATATTTTCCATCCTTACCCAATCTTAACGGTCGCTGCCAGTTACACCAACTTGGGGGAATCAAAATATCTTCAGGATCCCGATCCATTCGTTGCATTGGAACCAGTTGAGGCGATGACCAGGTCTCTCCTTCATTATCAGAATAGATACCAAACATAGTACCGCAATGAGGGCCCTGACTGGTCACCTGTTGATTCCACAAGAGATATATCCTGCCTGACTTACTGACCATCGGTTGTTGCCAACTGGCTCTCAGTTGGGGATTTGTATAATTTTTCGAACCAGCCAGAACCACCGGTTCACTCCAGGTGAATCCATCATCCTTACTTTTCGAAAAAGCGATATGCTGGTCGATATCGCCCTCTTTGGTAGCCTGGGTCCAAACAGCAAAAAGCATCCCGTTGGGTTTAGTAAAAACCTGAAAATGATCATTATAGGTATCGCCGGTTATGAATTTTTTCTTCTTTGGCACAAATACCACATAATCCGGTTTATTAACTAAAATATCTTGGGAATAATCTTCATATTCAGTACCAATAAATGACCTTGCTATTTTTGATGCATGTTGGGATTGAGCCAATGAGATCATCATTGATAATAAGAAGAAAAAAAGCAAGCTACAGGAAGTTATATGTTTCATTTACAAATATTTAAAAGTTAGACGTAATAATTCCGGGAATTTTTACTTCGATAATTCGAAGTAGAACCAGTTTTTATTTAACGATCATATAAAAATAACTTTCTCTTTCCACTTTTATGATCTTAATAAAAATGATTCGACCATGACTTTTCCTGACACAAACAAACAGAATTAAAATTATACGAGTTCCATCGGGCCGGAAAAACATTATGAAACCGGAGAGGCCATTTAAGAGATATGAGATACACAAAATGAAAATTTAATCAGATAAAAGGAAAGAGGGAAATTTTCAATAATTATCCCTCTTTCATTTTCTAATCAAAATTTATTTACTATTTGCGTATCGCCTTAAAACGTCCCAGCACCTTCTGATCATCACACACGACGATCACAAACATACCGGAAGGCACCTGTTCGATTGAGATCACCTCAAGCGTACTTTGAGCCTTCATCTCACAAACGAGAGTACCGGCAACACTATAAACCTGGATGCGATTACCGGTTTCCACCCCTTGCACATGCAGATTGTTACTGGCCGGATTCGGGAAGACAGCGATTTGCTGCTGCATTCCAATAGCCCCGTTAGCGGTGATATCGAGCGTAAGCGTATAGGCTGTTGAGATTTTCCCATCCGCCGATGTTACCACGAGTTTATCGCCGTCGTTCAAATCGCCTGAGGTTCTCACCTCACCGTTTTTGTCAACCACAACCATTGTTGCCCCCATACTCGGTGTGAGGTAAGAGATAAACTCATCCATCAGTGTTTCCGAAGTCAGCGGTGCCAGTCCGGCAGCAATAATATAATCAACTTGATTGACCGAGTAGGCTTCCGACAACACATAGGCTAAGTAAGTAGTTTGGGGAATCGTTGCTGTAGCCAAAAAAGAGATGTAATAAACACGGGTAGTCTGGCCGTTGGCTGAGGTCACCACCACCTTATCATCTTCGCGGATATTGCCCTGTTTCCGTTCAAATCCCATCTTGTCGATCAGCTTCAGGCTGGCACCCAACGATGGGATAATGTTGGCCAGGAACGCCTCAAAATTGGTGCCGCGTGGCACAAAATGGATCAAATTATCCATCTGTGAAACCTCATACAGATCGGAGAGGATGAATGCATCGTTCTCCGAGGTGTTGGGCTGCAACTGATATACAATCCTTGTTACATTATCTTCGGCTACCACATCGAAGAAAATATCCGGATTCACCGTAACACTTACATACGTAGTGTCAAAGTTCTGAATTTGATAAGGCACATAAGCACCATTCCCGTCAATCACCGTCAACGTAGCCCCGGCAGGAACATGGATGTTATCAACCAGCGTTTTGATGGTTGTACCATAGTCGAATCCGGAAACAGATCCCCCACCATCATTTTCAGCAGATGCCACCGACCCACTTTTGGGATCAACCGACACATTAATTTTATAGCGACTGGAGGTAAGATATGCGTTATTGCTCAGACCTGCCACAGTAACATCCAGGCGATATACGGTTGTATTTTGTTGATCGGCAGAAACAACCACCAGTTTGTCGTTCATACTCAACACAGCATCCATACCAAGGATTGCCCCATCCGCAGCCGAAATAAGCGTCAGAGTCTGATTATCATCTTCTTTATTGATATTGGCTAAAAATTCAGCAGCATTAACACCGGCTTTCAAGCCAAGAATCGATTCACCCGGGCCAAAACCATCGCTTACCTTATACACGGAAGAGTTTACCGTTGACCGAAAGTACGTTGGTTCTATAAAGTAGTGTTGATTCAAAGAACCATAAACCGCGGCATACCTTGCGGGAATCGGAATGTGAGAAAACTGATAATTTCCACTGAAATAGATCCATTCACAATCATCATCATTGGTGCCAAAAGAGCCCGCAAATTCCGGATTCCCATGAGAGATATTCGGTTTTCTAATCAATGAGAAGGCCCCCCCATTTACATTAATTTGCCAATTACCCACTTTCCAATAATCATCAGCCATGCCCAAGACATCGATCACCTGAAAGTCATTCACATCGCCAATGGGTTTTGTGCCCAATTTGATTGAATCATTCAGAACTTTATATAGAAACGTTGTAAATTTCCTGTTTCCATTAAACAGTAGTGGCGACCGGCCAACCGGTTCATTCCAGGGATTGGGGTGGCCTGTATATTTATGATCCGCAAATTGCACATCATACTTTGGAAAATAATCTTTCATCTCGGGTCGCTGAGCCTCCGTCACATCAATTAACGCCAAAACGAATGTTCCCCCTCCCGGAACGATTGGATTAACTTCCGGATCCGGGAGCATCTTTTTCGGAGAGACAGTCCAGGTTTGTTGATCGACATGCTTCAATCCGGGTATATAACCAGGCCGATAGTATCTGTAACTCCAGGAAGTATTTACTTTTATTGGATTATAGAGATCCGTTGTAATATCCATGGCGATCATATAATTTCTTAAGTCAATGGGCTGATTTCCCGGATTATAAATTTCCAAAAAAGACATCCCATTACTCGGATACATTCCAATAAATTCAGATATAAAAGGCTCAGCACTAAAGGATTCAATCTTATCAGCTGTTTTTGCTTTAAATAGTTCGACACTATAGCTCTTTTGGGTCGTATCATCTTCAGCCGTTACTTCAAAAATGACGGTGCGATCCTGAATTGAACCGCTCAGTGATTTAGCACGGGAAACTTTTACCTCAGCATTTACATAACTGGTTTTGGCTTTCAAGGAGGGAACACCCTCAACATCAAACGGCACCTCTATTCGATAATTAGTGGCCCCGGAACTAAAATTGGGAATGGTGTCACCCTTCCATCCAAATAATCCCCGATAAAACGCTGGTATATCGGGCCATGTAATCGATGATAAATCAGCATTGTTATTCGGCCAGTAAGGCTGAACCTGGATATAATACTCTTTCACTTTTCCACTTGCAGAAACAATTTTCAGTTTATCTCCGTCTATTAAATCCGGGCGTTCGATCCCATCGGCCCAAACAAATTCCCAGGAAGCGTTGGCAGGTTTCTCCAGATATTTCAGCAACGTATCGCTGCGCAAATCAAAGGGTAATCCAAATCTAACTCCCGTAATGCTGTCAATACCGTTTTCATGTTTGGTAACCCGGGGCCAGCTCAAAATTCCGCTTTGAGCTCTTGTCGTAATCGGTCCCGTTTCACCGGGAAGCCTGACGTATGCATGATCGATGGGAATTACCATGTTATCATCCGGGGCAGGCGATTTAACCTCAAGTTCAAATTTTTCGGAATAAAGGGTATTGCCCGCCACATATATGGTTAACTGATCTCCTGTCCGAATCGAACGAAACAGTGAATCTTCCTGCATCGGATTTAGATCATACTGCCATGCAACACCCGGTTTTTTCTTCATATACCGCATGATTTCATCCAAACGTCTAATACCCCATGGGACAGTGATCTTCTTTGCCGAAAAATCAACAATAATATCCTCAATCAGTGGTTCCAGCGTATTTTCATCCAGGGTATAATCTCCATGATTCCCGGTAATCCACCATACATTCCGCCAAATATTATAACCTTCCGGCATACCTATAACCATCCACTCTGAATCATCCAGACCAATTCCTCTTCCGGACGAAAAATCAATATTCCCTTTTTTTACATTCGCCTTTCTAAGGACGATTGATTTTTCTAATGCTCCCTTAACCCCGGCTATATCATAATGAATGGGAAAGTTCCGGCCATTGGAATCGAATATGCCGCCAATCTGGTCAACAATAGCAGAATCACCTTCAGCAAAATGATGCTCCAAATAAAATGTTCCCCCACGCTGTGTTTGATCAAAAAGATAGCCGAAATTCCCCCGGTGCCATAGCTGTTCCGGATCATTATAGGCTGTGGTTACACTATCACCATCGTACAATACACCAAGGATACGTTCCTCCACATGAATGAGCTTATCTGCGGCTTCATACATCCCTATCTGCTTTGTTTTTTCACTTCCCCCCTGCCTTCCCAATCCTTCTTTATAATGCCGTTCGCTGTAGTCATAAGCAAAGGTTAAAACGAATGATTTACCTGGCTCCAACTCCCGGTCAGGTAGAAAAACGTACTGTTGATTTGAATTATTCCAACCATCATAGCAAATATCGAAAACCTGAGATGATGCTGACCATGGCGTTAAATTACCAAATTTAAACTCGCTTAATCGAATTTTCTCTTTGCCAACGTTGGTAACCTCAACATAAGAAGTATTTTTGGCATCCATTCTCACTTCTGTGATTATTAAAGAATTAATAACATCTTCGGGATAATCACATACAATCTGTTGAGCATTTACAACCCCACTAAAACAGATTAAAAAAAGTAAAATTTTTAGCTTCATAGTTATCATTTTTTTAATTAATGGATCATCTTCAGTCGATTCCTTTTATCCGAAATCGCTCTATTTCTGCTGGTACATGTTCCTTTTCGAAAATTTTCTCAATTTTTTTTACGATTGCCGGAAATTGTGAAGCAAGATCAACTGACTCACGAATATCCTCCTCAAGATTATAAAGCTGAATCTCCATATTACCCTTCAACATATCTTTTCTGATACCTTTCCATTTTCCTATGCGTACAGCCTGTTGGCCGCCGGAAGCAGGAAATTCCCAGTAAAGATGATCATGCTGCCTTTTTTGTTTCTGACCAAGCAGTGCAGGCAGAAAGGAGATTCCATCTCCAGGTACCTCTGGTTCTATATTCTTTAGATCACAAATGGTTTGCAATAGATCGTAATGTGCGGAAATAAGATCCGTCGTAATTCCGGGAGAAATTTTTCCCGGCCATTGAGCGATCATGGGAATTCGTATCCCTCCTTCATTTAGATATCCTTTTGCCCAACCCTTTTCGCTCTGAAATGGATTTGCACTTTCAAACCAGGGAGAATTGGTGCCACCATTATAGGTGGGGCCGTTATCCGAAGAGAAAATAATTAACGTATTTTCGTAAATGCCCAACGCTTTTAACGTAGAAACAAGTTCTCCGACTTGTTCATCCAGATATGAGACCATGGCTGCATAACAGGCCTTGGGATAACGATGGGGGAAATACCCCTGTTCCCCCAGATAAGGTTCTTCATTGCCAAATTTTTTCACATAGTAGTTAACCCATTTTTGAGGAGCCTGTAAAGGAACATGAGGTATCGGAGTAGCATAATATAGAAAAAATGGATTCTCTTTGTTCTTTTTTATAAAATTTAATGCCGCATGCTGCATTAATTCCGGAGAATACTCATCGAGCCAAAAGTCCTGATACGATTCCATTGCATACGGATCTGCTTCTTTTGGCAACTTGGTTCCTGGAGGCACTAATTTATTGTTAAGCATAACCTTACGCTTATTTTCCCATAAATGCAAGGGGAAATAGGTGTGGGCCTGTCGTTGACAATTATATCCATAGAAATAATCAAACCCTAAGTTGTTCGGAACCCCTTCAGTAGCAGGCCCGCCAAGCCCCCATTTACCCACTAAGCCAGTGGCGTATCCGGCATCTTGCAGCAGGGTCCCGATCGTTTGAGTGCCCGGGGTTATGGGACGCTGCCCTTCTAAATAAGGATCGTTGGCCATTGCTTCAAAGCTCCTTACATTGCCCCGCTCCGGCCACTCATCATTGCCTCTGATTTGAGCATGCCCTGAATGCACTCCCGTTAGAAGCATACACCGGGCCGGAGCACAAACAGGAGCACTGGTGTAATGTTGTGTAAACCGAATACCTCTCGCTGCCAAGGCATCAATATGGGGAGTTTCAATTTTGCTCTGACCATAACAACCTAAGTCTCCATAACCTAAATCATCAGCAAGAATGTATATAATATTAGGAGTCCGATCCTCTTCTGAGGGAATCATGGGATTGCTGCAGGAAGATGCAAAAGAACAAATCCCTGCAAACATTAAATATCTGCGTTTCATTGGCATATCACTTAATAAAAAAATTTCAGGAACAAGAAACAAAGTATAATATTTATTCAGCAGTTTTTAATTGATGGAAATTGGTAAGTTACCCGTAAAAAATGGTAAAATTTTTAAATATTATAAAAAAATATTTATCTCATTAAAATATAACATATTGATTGTCATCCCATATCATGATTATCGGCAAATTCTTTCGGAGACTGCTTAAATTGCCTCTTAAAACATTTGGAAAAATAGGATGGATCAACAAATCCCGTATAATCCATAACTTCCGCTATTGAAAATTTCTTCGATTTTAAGAGTTCAGCAGCATGATTCATCCGGATCGTTTGTACCAGCCTGACTAAGGTTTCACCTGCAAATGATTTTGTGATTCGCGTTATAATGGAATAGCTTAGCCC
The DNA here is from genome assembly GCA_964540165.1 of uncultured Mariniphaga sp. Classification (GTDB taxonomy): domain Bacteria; phylum Bacteroidota; class Bacteroidia; order Bacteroidales; family Prolixibacteraceae; genus Mariniphaga. The sequence goes on along the minus strand of CAZILU010000063.1, from coordinate 5,136 downwards.
GGTCTCTTCCGATATTCTATGGGCATTGAGATCGGGTTCTGAGATGTGCTTTTCAATGATGTTAACAATTTTCCCAAATAACTTTTCATCCTGAGAAACCAGGCTTTTTATTTTAGGCTTTACCGATGCTTCTATTCGTTGAAATTCGATCAATCTTCGCTTTGATTTATAGTGATTCTCCATACGAATTTTTAACAATTCGTAATCAACCGGTTTATATAGAATTATGTCTGCACCATTTTCATAACCCTGTCTTAAACCATCCTGATTCTTTATATCAAGTAACAAAATAAAGAATACAGATGCGGTCTTGTTGTTGGATCTGATTTGTTGTAAAAACGACAAAGTAAACTCAGAAATTTCTTTGGTACTATAAATAATAAAGTCAGGTAAATGCTTTTTAAGTTGTACTGAAGCCTCCTGCTCATCGCGAACGATGATTACTGAAAAACCGCGTTTAAAATACAACGCTAAAAATTCACTTACTTCCCAACTATTTTCCACCAACAAAATTAATGGTTTACCTAAATCATATTTAACTCTGCTATCCGGCAAAAGATCCTCTTTTGTCGTTTGGCGATAAACTGAATCAATCGTATTATTGTCTAAGACTTCGCTACTTACAGTATGGTAGGGTAAAAAGATTCGAATTTGAGAAGCACTATTATCTATCGTTTGGGCATCAATTTTCCCATTTAATATCTGAAGATAATTTTTCACCATCAAATAGTCAAAATTAGCTGAATGGCCATCTTTATGAGGATCATCAGGCTGCAGGTATTGCTGTGCAACTGATCCACCATCATCTAATTGAATTTCAATAATGACACACTCACTCTCCACAGATGATATCCCCAATAATCTCCTTTCCACAGCATCTGATATACATTTGACGGAAATGGTAATTTTCCCTTTAACAAACAGGGCATCAAAAGCGTAAGAGAAAAAATTAAATAAAACAGCTTCTAAACTTTGCGCATCAATTTTTGCCGTCAAATAAGAATACACTGTGTGAAATTCGCATTCAATATTCTTATTATCCGCTTTTTTCCGAAACAGAAGCAAAATATCTTTTATGAGCTGAATAAGGTCGATACCCTGTACATCGATATTTTTTTCACTTTTTTCAGGTTTAATTATATCATTTAATAAATGATATAACTGAAAGAGCCTTTTGGAATTATTCTCAATGATCCGTGCAAATCGCTTCTCTTTATTGTCAATAGAGCCATTCTTCACCAGCCTCTCCGCCGAGCCGGCAATTAAGCTTAAAGGCGTAACATATTCACGAATAATTGAAGAGATCATATGTTGATGGTTTCTATTTATTGCTTCGGAAGAGACATTTTGATCTTTGATCCGGTTCAGTTCATTTTTCAACTGAATCCGGTTCATCCAATACTTTGTAATTAAAATGACAACGGAAGTAAACAGAATAAAATAGATGAATAAGAACAGGTTACTCGCCCAAAGGAATGGTCTGATTTTTATTTTCAAATTGGCTTCATGCGGACTCCACACGCCATCAATATTCGTTCCCCTTACGATGAGATTGTACTCGCCCGGATTTATGTTCGTATAGGTCGCAGTACCCTCTGAATCGATAATATAATTCCAGTCAGTGTCAACTCCCTCCAATTTGTATGCATACTGAATTCCATTACGATCGCCAAAATGGAGTGATGAAAAGTTAATAGAGAATGAACGTTGATCATATTTTAATGTAAGTTCGCGAATGAATGGGATCAGCTCATGATGAGTATTTTTAGCTTCCCGGTAGTTGACGTTGTTTTGAATTGACATATTTGTCAGTACCACTGGCGGATCGTAATCTGATTTGGCAATCTTATCCGGATTAAAATGAATAATTCCATTCTGCACACCAAAAATCAGATCACCATTGGTGCACTTAAGGCAGCTTCCCCGATTGAAAATATTTCTAATAATGCTGTTTTCTCTGGAAAAAATTTCGATCTCCTTTGCATTTTTAACCAACCTAAAAATAGCAGAATAAGATGAGGCCCAAATATTTCCCTGATTATCGGAAAGCAAATTAATGATTGGAATATCCTTATCCGATTTTATCTCGAAAAAGTCAAATGATTTAGATATCGTGTTGTATTCAATTAATCCGTTAAGCACGCCCAACCAAATGGTGGTGTCATCGACAAAATGCATTGAATGTATCATTCTGTCTTCACCTCTGATTGTAAATATTTTCTCTGTAAAAGTTGAGAAATCTTTCAGATCAATTTTAATTATCTCTGTCTCCCTATACGTATAAATGTAATCTTTCCGGACAAATAACCTGTTTGATCCAAAGTTACCTATGTAACTGAATTTCTCCTGATTATTTTTTAAATGCATCAGATGCAGACCGGCTACGGTGGTATTTATCAGAAATGTATCCGAACTAACTTCGATCATATCGACAATAAAGTTTGAACGTAACATATCATCGGCAGTAAAATACCTCATTCTCTCGCTAAAAGGACTCCAAATATATAATCCTCCATTGGTGCCCATCCAGATTTGCCCATTGCTATCTTCAATAATTCGGTTAACTTTTCTGTCTGTTATTCTTTTTTTACCCTCCCGATAACTGTCAAATTTTTCAATTATTCCATTATCTATTTGATAATGAAGAGCTCCATTAGGTGTAGAAAGCCATAGATCGTCATTTGAATCCTGAAAAATATTTAGAACATCATAGCCGGATATATGGTCGCTTAATGAAAAAAGAATTGGATTAAATAAAAAGTTATTTTGTCCAAGATTTAAAATGCTAATGCCGTTATCGGTACCAAACCACAACGTGCCTGAATGATCTTCAAATATTTCCCATACCATATTGTTGATTAACGATTTATCATCTCCGGGATAATGTAAATACGTTTTTATATTAAACTGATTATCCATCTCAATCAAACCAAAATCTGTCCCGAACCAATGGGTCCCGGATGTTGTCGTATGAATGCATTTAATTGAAGAGTTAATTATTTGTGAGTTTTCAACTCTAAAAAACCGGGGATTTTCTGTTATCCGGTTAAACAGGACTAAACCCGTTTGTGTTCCGATCCATAACAGTGAATCATTCTGCTCATGAAACGGTTTTATTCTTAAAACCAGATTATTCTTTATTTCAGGCAAATAACCATTTTTGAGATCAAATGTCTTAAAAACAGATGAGTTTGGAGCCAGTTTATTTAATTTATCTGCCGTTCCGATCCATAAATTCCCATTCGTATCCTGAAAAATGGTATGAACAATATTGTGACTAATATTGCTATTATTAGTGTTATATCTTTCAACAATATTTTGATTTATTAAATCAAATTTGACAAGTCCATTCTTTGTTCCAATCCAAAGAATCGGGAGCCGGCTGTCTTTATGTAAAACCAATACATTCGGAATACTTTTTTCTTCTACACGCCTGACTATATTAGTTTTAATACTCATAACACAAAAACCGGAATAGGTGCCTATCCAAACAGAGTCTTCATCAAAATAAAAGGAGGTAATACTATTGTTCGGAATCGTTTCAGCGTCTTTGGCTTTCGATTTAAGGACACGAATTTGAGTGCCGTCATAGATATTTATCCCATTGGGTGTTCCAATCCAGACAAAGCCATACCGATCCTGTCCGATACAGGTGATTTTATGGTGCGATAATCCGTCGGATAGTGTCAGATTATAAAAGTTTTGATTTTGGCCATTTACATGTAATCCCCCGGTTAAGATAATAAATCTCAACAGAGCCATTACAAGCACAAGTTCATGTTTTCGAAAACGCGAAATAAACATGTTACCCAATCCTAATAATCTTTAAACGGTCCGCGGGATTCGGCCTCATTCATAGCCTGTTGCCATTGGGCAAACTTCTCCTCCATTATCCGGTTCTGCTCCATATTCGTTTCAGAGAGGTCCGTTTTCTCCCCCACATCGGTTGCCAGGTCATACAGTCCTTTGTGGTTACGACGGTCCGAACGGAGCCATTTCCAATCCCCTACCCGGGCGGCATACTCCTCGCGAAACTCCCAGTACATCTCCGTTCTCTCCAGGCTGATATCCTCGCCGGTGAGCAGCGGTACCATGCTGAATCCGTCGAGCACAACATCTTCAGGCTTCTGAAGTCCTGTGATCTCCAACACGGTAGGGAAGATTTCCAGGGAGCTGACAAAGTTATCGATCACGCGCCCTTGTTCCACCTTGCCAGGCCATTTGACGATGCAGGGGACACGCACACCCCCCTCCCACATCGTGGCTTTACCACCTTTTAACGGGGCATTATCGGAACCGCCGCCACCGCCATTATCGGAAAAGAAGATCACGATGGTGTTATCAGTCAGATTGAGACTGTCGATCAGTTGCAGCACATTGCCAATGGAGTTATCCATGCAAGTAACTGCAGCTTTATAACCCCTTCGCTTTTTATCTTGCGGAGAAGTTCCTTCGGGGTACATGGCCAGGTACTCCGGCGGAGCCTGTACGGTGCCTTTGACCTCCGGATCGAGGCTCGAGGCGGCGTGGGGAGCGTTGTAAGGTATATAGAGCAGAAAAGGCTGTTCGTGGTTTTCACGGACAAACTTCAGGGCTTCCCGTTCAAAGAGATAGGTCGAATAGGTCCCTTTATCCTCCTCCGTACGTTCATTATCGCGATACATGGAGGGAACAAAATAACGCTCATGCGTATAGTAGTCGATACCGGTATTGGAGAAGCCATAATAACGGTCGAACCCCCGTTGCAGCGGCAGAAACCGCTTCAACTGCCCCAGGTCCCACTTCCCGAAAATCCCGTTGGTATAGCCCGCCTGTTTCAGCAATTGCGGGAAGAGTACCTCGCGCTCATCCATACCCAGGATCATCTCCGGAGAGGTACTGTACTCATAGGCCTCATAGATGTGCCCGTCATTTATCCGGTTATTCCGAAAGAGCTCATACGTTCCGTTTCGCTGCGGATATCGCCCGGTAAACAGACTGCCGCGCGATGGGGTGCAACCCGAACAGGTTACGTAAAAATTGGTGAACCGGGCACCCTCAGAAGCCAGCCGGTCTAACCAGGGCGTCTGAATATCACTTCCGCCATAAACGCCAATGTCGTTATACCCCTGATCGTCAGAAACGATCAGCACGATG
>CAZILU010000062.1:0-17127 GCA_964540165.1 uncultured Mariniphaga sp. | reverse complement strand
CTATGTTGTGCCTGAAAATCATAAAGCAAATGTGGAGTTTCATGCATCGGATATGACAGGAAAATACCGGGTAATAGCCGAAGGGATCAGTTCTAAAGGAAAAATAATTTTTGAAAGCACTCTGTTCGAGGTAACTTCAGCTCAAAATACCCGTTAAATTGACTTACTGATCAGATGGTTGCGTTGTTGACTCAAAACAGACCAAACATTTTTGGTGTTAGGAATGTGTTATCGCTTAATGCGCTGTTGGCGTAGTTTTTGTTGCAAAAAACAGCATTTCAATAAAACTACTATGAAGACAATATTACTTTTGACTGTTTGTTTGATACTCCCCGCCCTGCTCTGTGCACAAACAAAAAAACAACCAAACCAACCAGTACCCGAAAATTTGGATCGGCTGGAGATTGCACCTGAGGTAAAACCGCATCTGCCCGACAGTCTGGCTTTAACAGACACTCTTCGAAAGATGCCTGAACTCTATGTGCTTCCCGAAATGGCAAGACCCGGAAAAAAAATATCGAAACTTGACCGGATGCCGGTGGTCCGGCCGGGTTGTAATGATCTGTTTAACATGCCCATCTATGTACCCGACACGTCGATGCACTATTACATCAAACAGGCAAAACCTGACTGGCCTGAACCAAAGAAAAGGTAACATAGTTAACCTTAGTGTCTTAGAGCCTTTGTGGCAATTTTTGTTCTTTTCGTCACGAAGGCACGAAGATTGTTTTGTAATCGTCAATTATGGCCTGAAAAAACTTTCATCAAAAGGTGCCATCCAGACAAACTCCAATGGGATTTCCGGGTAGGTCTCTTCGAATTTCCGGTATTTGTTTTTTTTGATCAAAGCTCTGTCGAATTTGGCTTCGATCGCTTTTGGCTGAGCAATCCCGGATAAAACAAAATCTACCTCCTGACCCGATGTCGTTCGCCAGTAATGGATGGATTCTATCGGATGGTTTTCAATCAATTGCCTGAAGACCACATTCTCCCATAGTTCTCCTCTGTCGATCCGCAGGTTGGATGCTTGAAAATTTTCCAACAGGCAGTTTCGCATACCTGTATCCAAAAAATAGATCTTAGGCATTTTTACCAGTTCTTTTCTTAAGTTCTTATAAAATGGCCTGATCAAAGCAATGTGAAAACATCTCTGCATTACATCAAGGTAGTTGGATACCGTACTGTTTTGAATGCGTAACGTATTTGCCAATTCATTTACATTGACTAAGTTTCCGGTTTGGGATGCCATAATTCTCATCAGGGAATAAAATGCATTTTCATTGGAAACCCCTGACTTCTGAATATCTCTTTTTATAAACGAATCTCTTAATTCACGCAATCGAACCATTTTTTCATCGGTGTCTGGTTCAGTGATTACGGCCGGGTAACCTCCATATAGCAGGTATTTTTCCCACTCAGCACGCAGGTATTCTATTTTGGTGCTTTTACTATTGGGATCTTCGGATAACCTGCTTTTCTCCCGCAGCAGTTCAGTCTTCCCCAATAGTTCCAGGTATTCATCAAAAGTGCAGGTAAAAAGCTGAAATATTCGCTTTCTTCCGGCCAATGAATCCCTGAACCGGTCATCTAAATAGAATGCGCTGCTTCCCGATGCAATAATTTTGAGTTTATCCACATGCTCATCGTATAAAAACTTTAAAAAATGGGAAGGATCATCAAGATATTGTACTTCATCTACAAGGACAACGGTTCTTTTATTTTTTTCCGGAAGGTAACCAATTACATTGATTGGATTTTCATTGAGTGTAGTGAGAATGGACCTGTTTTCCAGGTTTAGAAAAACAACCGGAACCTCTTTCTCTTTGCAATGCGTTTCAATTTGCCTTAACAGGGTGGATTTACCCGTTTGCCTGGCACCCGTAAGTATGCTAAACTCTCTCTTTTCAAGATGTGCCAGCAGTTTTGTTAATAGTTTTCTGGGAACCATGTTTTTTCTGTTTTTCGCAAATATACGAATAATCGGATAATTTTATGAGTTAATTAATAATAATATCGGATATTTTTAGTAGTTAACTAACAAAAATATCGGATATTTTTATGGTTAGATTGTTGCAATTAGCGGGTATTTTTGTGGGTGAATTATCCGTATTATCCGGTTTCTTCAGGCTGATAAGGCATCAAACCAGGTTTCGGTTGCCATTCTATTTTTGTACGACAAACCGACTATTTATAGAGCGGCAGCACCAGGTAGGTGTAGATATAACATCCTACACAGATGCCAAAGGCAAGCTCCAGCGTGGCAAAAAAGACCAGGATGCCAGCTACAATCAGCGATGCAGTGTAGAACTGCAGCGCGAAGAGCAGGACGAGGATCAGGGTCATTACAAATCCCATGCGGGCGGCAAAGATCTTCGGCGCTTTGTCGATCGGCTTTTTACTAAGCTGAATGAGAGCGGCCACTTTTTTGCTGAAGAAGCTTACCGGACTGCTTTTGGCATCGGTGAAAGCCCTGATAAAAAAGTCGATCACCAGGAAAATGGGCAGAAATATGGAGTTGAAGAGGAAGCCGGTCACTACCAGTAGAATGGTGAAAAATGCATTCAGCCGGGTGATTCGCTCATCCACCTTTTCATTCGATATGGGGCATATTAACTGTTTCATGATCTTCGATTTTTGTTTTTGTCCTTTTTGTCTGGTTAAAATATTCTGCTTTTTAAGTTACAGGTATAACACGTATGAATTTTATTCGTCTTACTTCACTGTTTATCTTGCGATGTCCATCCTGTGTCTCTGTTTTTACATTTGACAGAATAGGCCTGCTTATTGCTTACGCGTTTACGTATAAATTAATCTAACTCGTTTCAATCAGTAAAATAAATACAAAAAAGTATTTTATCTGAATAATTGATTCAAAATATGCATCCGAAGGGGAAAATTTAATAATCTGATGGTTTCGAAACTCATTTTAAAACTTCTTTATTCCGGATGACGCAGTGGATTTTATCCATGGCATTCAATTTGATCGGGCGAAAAAGATAATTCAGTACTCTTTTTCATGGTGATTACCCGGCATGGCTACCCGTTGAAGTTCTGTGTTTATCTGTGTTGCTCTGGTTTCTATCTGGCATGAAAAAAACAGACTCCATTTTTGATAAAACAGCTTCCGGAAAATAGGTATGTGAACCCGAAATTTCTGTTACTTTTGTACTGAATAATGATCGGAAGAAGCGGTCATGATGAATCTGTTTTTTATAAAGATGATTCATTTAGTGAGCGTTATACATGATACCTTAAAAACAGACAATTTGAATCAGATAAAACGGTTGATAACGATATTTTTTCCGCTAACTTTTGTTCTGCCGGCAGCGGCCCAGACCGAGATTGGCCCTGAGGGGCATAAGCTGATCTGGTTTTTTCTGGGATTGGCTGCGGCCGGGATTCTGGTGTTCTTCGGTAGCCGCATTAAAAAAGGAGGACGTCGTTCAGGGGTCACAGGAGATCCCTTTCGAAAGCAGTCGACCCAGAAACGGTCGACCCGTGAACAATTCACCCGGGCCAAAACCGTCCGTGGAACGTCAAACAGCAGTTTCAGCCTCTTTCAAAAGCCGTTTTTCCGAAAAAAAAGGATTGTTGTTGAGCTGAAGAAAGACCGGCTTTACTATCCCGATTATTTAAAGCTGATCATTACCAACAGCGGTAACACCGACGTTGATATTGACACTCCCCTGTTGATATTCAGCAGTATCTGGGTCAGGCGAAAGTTTAAACTGAAGGGGACCAATTACAGTTTCTCCTATCCGTTATACCTGGCGAAGGGGCAGAATCATACCCTCACCATTGATTTGGAGCGGTTTTACCGGTTCGATAAAACCCTGCGACGGCTGCCGCGGGTGCGGGTAGTGGTGCCGGAGGTCAACGGTAAAAAGCTGGGCGGGAGCAAAGTATTATTGCGGAAAACCTTATTTAATATCTGATGCGGGACTGGAAATTTAACCATATTGATTTCTCCACCTATCCCCATTATGGCGGGGATGATCTGGGGGTGATCTGGGCGCCGGAAAAGACGTTGGTGAAGATCTGGGCCCCTACCGCCAAAATGGTAGAATTCAGGCTATACAAAGACGGACAGTCGGGCGATGCTTTTCATAAAACGCAGTTGCAGTCTAATGGCGATGGTACCTGGTCAACCATCCTCACCGGCGATTATGAGGGGAAGTTCTATACGTTTCGCATCAGTGATGGTGAATGGTTGGAGGAGTCTCCGGACATTTATGCCCGTTGTGTCGGGGTAAATGGACTCCGGGGCATGGTTTTCAATCCGGCCAGGACAAATCCACCAGGCTGGGAGTCGGATCAACAACCCCGCATGAACCGCATCCCGGACGCAGTTATCTGGGAAGCACATGTGCGCGACTTCTCCATCAGCGAAGCTTCGGGAATGAATGCGAAGGGGAGGTATCTGGCTTTTACGGAGGAGGCTACCCGCTCAGCAGAGGGCTTGCCGACGGGCCTGGCGCACTTGAAAGAGCTGTGTATTACGCATGTACACCTGTTGCCGGTGAACGACTATTTTACCGTTGATGAAGAGAGACCGTCGGAGAAGTACAACTGGGGGTACGATCCGCTCCACTTCAATGCGCCGGAAGGTTCTTATGCCAGCGATCCATACGACGGAACGGTGCGCATTCGGGAGCTGAAGTTAATGGTTCAGGCTCTGCATGCGCAAGGCATCGGGGTGATCCTCGACGTGGTGTACAACCATACCTATTTCGCCAAAGAGTCGGTTTTTAACCAGTGTGTACCGGGTTATTTCTACCGGCAGAAACCGGATGGTACCTTTGCCAACGCTTCAGGGTGCGGCAATGAGCTGGCTACCGAGCGCTCGATGGTGCGGAAATACATCATCGACTCATTGAAATATTGGGCCGAAGCGTACCACATCGACGGATTTCGTTTCGACCTGATGGGGATATACGACCTTGAAACGATGAAGGCAATCCGGAGGGAGCTGCCGGAAATGATCCTCTATGGAGAGGGATGGGCAGCCGATCAGAGCCCCATGCCGGAACCGCAACGGGCTGTAAAGATGAATATAGCTAAACTTCAGGGCATTGCCGCTTTTAACGATGACTTCCGTGATGCCATGAAGGGAAACCACCACGCAAAAAAGTCGAAAGGCTTTGTGAGCGGTCTCGGTTTGCGTGAGGAGGCAGTGAAGTTTGGCGTGGTGGGTGCTGTGCACCATCCCCAAATCGTTTACGACTATGTGGAGAGCTCGCGGCAACCGTGGGCGGGTCAGCCGGGGCAGTGCATCAACTATGTGTCGTGCCACGATAATTATACGCTGTGGGATAAGCTGAAAATGAGCTGTCCCAGGGCTTCCGATGAGGAGATGCGCCGGATGGTGAAGCTGGCGGGCGGTCTTCTGCTTACTTCACAGGGAGTGCCGTTTCTCCATGGGGGAATGGAGTTCTGCCGCACCAAAGGGGGAAATGCCAACTCGTATAAGTCGCCCGATGCTGTTAATCAGATCGACTGGAGTCGCAAAAAGGAGTATTACGATGTCTTTCTTTTTTATCAGAAGATGATTCGCCTCCGTAAGGAGCATCCGGCATTCCGGTTGAACGATACAGCTCATATACAGCAGTGGGTGAAGTTCTGCACTGAATATATGCCGGGCGTGGTGAGCTACTGCATCGATGGAGCTGCTGCCGGCGATTCGTGGGATCATATTTTGCTGATATTCAACGGAAACCGAAAGGAGATCGTCCAGCCGCTGCCGGAGGGATCGTTCCGGGTGGTGCTGCATGGCGATCGGTGGGCCGAACCGGAAAGTGCGGTGGTGGTATCCGGAACGGTACCGGTTGATCCCATCTCTATGATGATCCTGGTTGCTGCCAATACAGGTTCATCGGACCCATCAGACAACTGAATTTTCTTAACCGAAGGCAGGAACCTTTTGATATCATCGTTTGTCTGTTCCGGCCTTCCCGCGGTCTGCCGGGCAGTGACCCGGTGATAAGCCTAGCTGTGTTTCGATCCCAGCTCAGTGAGTTGATGACCACCATCTCGCCAGGGAGTGCTCTGCGCTTAAAAGACAGCCATCAACAGTTCGATATCTTTCGACGGGATGTTGAAAAGCCGTCCCACATCGGGATTGGTCAGTATGCCGTGGTAGATATAGACTCCCTTCCGGAAGCCCTTTGAGTATTTGATGTAGCTGTCGACACCGCCGTTGTCACCGATAGATAGCAGGATAGGTATCAGGATATTGCTTAGCGATATGGAGGCGGTACGGGCCACGATGGCCGGACTGTTGGGCACGCAGTAGTGCACAACGCCATGTTTGATGAAGGTGGGATTCAGCAGGTCGGTGCAGCGGGTGGTTTCAAAGCATCCGCCCTGACTGGCATTCAGGTCGATGATGACGGATCCCTCTTTCATTTGGCTGATCAGCTCCTCCGACACCCGGAACTTGGGTGTGGTGTTGAATTTCATGGCACCAATTACGGCATCGGCGGAGATGAGTGCTTTGCGAAGCACTTTGGGGTAGAAGACGGAGGTGTAGATCCGGCGGCCCAGTTTCTCCTCCAATCGGCTCAGCTCATACACCGAGGTGTCGAACACTTTCACCAGGATACCCAGGCTCAGCGCTGCGCGGGCAGCATACTCGGCGGCGGTGCTGGTGCCTATGATCACCAGCTCGGCCGGTGTGATGCCGGTAACCTCGCCAAACAGCACTCCCTTTCCGTTGTGGGCGTTGCTCAGGTATTCACTGGCCAGTGTGATGGAGGTGGCGCCGGCGATCTGGCTCATCTGGTGAACGATAGGCAGAAAGCCTTGTTCGTTCTCGATCGTCTCAAAAGCGATGGCTGTAACCCGTTTTTGCATCAGCTTTTGGATCGACTCGCTGCAGTGTGCCTGGATCTGCATGTTGGAGAGGATTACCTGATTGCCGCGGAGCTGGTCAATTTCATCGCCCTCGAACGGGGCAACCCGAAGGATGATATCGCACTGCAGTATCTCCTCACGGTTCTCAACGATGATGGCCCCTGCCTCCCGGTACTCCTTGTCGCTGTAGCGGGCCATCTTACCGGCATCCTTCTCGATCCGGATCTCATGATCGTATGAGGTGAGCAGATCTACCGCCTGGGGAGTGAGCGGTACGCGGTATTCTATCTTTGAAATGTCGGATGGAATGCCAATCTTCATGCTGCGGCCTTTGTGTTTCAACTCCAGCATCTCCTCCTGTGGCAGCAGCATCGTTTTGGAGACCGACCGGCTCTCTTTTGTCTTTTCACGGGTTGTCATGAGCAATAAATTTAATTATACAAAGGCTTCCATCCTGTTAGTTACGGAGCTAAATGCCTTTAATCACTTGTGCAGTGATTTGGCGCTTTCCGCCCTCGTCTGCCTCAATTTTCACCTCGACATACTCCTGCGGGAGCAGTGGTTCAACCAGTTCCGGCCACTCGATCAGGCAGTAACTGCCGCTGTAGAAGTAGTCTTCATAGCCCAGGTCGAATGCCTCCTCCAGCGATTTGATCCGGTAGAAGTCGAAATGGAAAATGGAATCATCGGCTTCAGTCTTATATTCGTTGATAAGGGCAAAGGTAGGACTGGTGATGTTGTCGTTGGTTTCCAATACTTTACAGATCGACTGTATGAAGGTGGTTTTTCCGGCACCCATCTTGCCATAGAAGGCAAAAATCCGCTGACCGGGAAAGTGGCCGATCAGCTTTGAGGCCGCTTTCTCCAGCCCATGAACGGTTTTGATATCTTCTTTATACATAACAGGCTCTGTTGAGTTGGCCGGGTTTTCCTGGCTCCGGACCGGTTACAATATTACAAAATGATTTGTAAAGATCGATAATCCGGTGGTTTTATGATTTATTGAGTTGTGTTGTTTCTCAAAAATAGTTATTTTTGACCTACGATGAAACGGAAAAGTCGATTCGAATCATTAACGGGTAGAGTTTAATTTTATGAAAATTCCATAAAATACCTTGGAAGAAGGAAAATTTTAGCGAAATATAAACCAAAATTTAAATAAAATGAAAGTACCATCAGAATTGCGATACACAGAGGATCATGAATGGATCCGCCGGGAAGGAGACATCGCTGTTGTCGGCATTACCGATTTTGCTCAGCGTGAGTTGGGTGATGTGGTATTTGTTGAGATTGAGACCGAAGGTGAGACCATCGAAAAAGGGGAGCCGTTCGGTACGGTCGAGGCTGTCAAAACGGTTTCTGACCTGTTTATGCCGGTGGGTGGAGAGGTGATTGAGGTGAATGAGAAACTTGCCGATGAGCCTGAGCTGGTGAATAAAGATCCGTATGGTGACGGGTGGATGGTTAAAATTAAAATAGCAGATGCTGCTGAGATGGAGGATCTTATGAGTGCCGATGATTACCTGAAAATGATTGAGGCGTAGGAATTTTCATCCGGATTATTTCCATCGGTGTTGATGGATCTGTCATTTAGAAGTTATAAAAAACCAGGATCAAAGCTTTGATCCTGGTTTTTTCGTAAGGGAATCAGCCACTGTTATCCACATTTTGATGACCCGCACGACAAGCAGGTAAGGCATCCCTCCTGGTAAACGACCTCATCGGAACCGCACTCTTCACACAAAGCATCCTCGGCCAGGGTTCCGTCGGGGATATACTTTTTCAGTGCCCGTGCAACCCCTGCTTTCCACGAATTGATTGTTTCATTGTCGAGTTGCAGGCTGGTTACCAGCTCAACGATTTTGTGTATGGGCATTCCATGGCGCAGCGTTCCGGAGATAAGCTTGGCATAATTCCAAAAAACCGGATTAAACTTAAACGACAGTCCCTCAATGGTGGTTTTATAACCCCGTTTATTCTCGTATTGAAAATCGTAACGTGAATTTCCATCGGGATCATAGCTTTTTATAATGCATCCATGGGTGATCGACCGGGGAAGAAGGATTCCGTCTTCATCGTCGGACAGCCCGGTAAATATCTCGTAGGGTTTATTGTCCATCAGTCCGATAAAGGCGATCCACTTCTCCTTGTTATTTTGAAAGCGGACCACATCGGCGTCCAGTTTTTCGGGGCGTTTGGTGGGGAATCCCGATTTTTTCTTTTCGGTGCCGTTTCCGGCGACCAGCACACCCGACCGCGATCCGTCGCGGTACACGGTTACGCCCTTGCAGCCGCTCTTCCATGCCTCGAAGTAGAGCTCACCCACCAGCTCTTCGGTGGCGGTGGAGGGGAGGTTAATGGTCACGCTGATGGAGTGGTCGACCCACTTCTGTATCCGGCCCTGCATCCGCACTTTCGACATCCAGTCGACATCGTTTGACGTTGCTTTATAGTAGGGCGATTTGGTTACCAGTTCATCCAGCTCCTCTTGTGTGTATTCGCGGTTGGTGTCGTATCCGTTGGCATCCATCCAGGTTTTGAACTTTTGATGGAATACAATAAACTCTTCCCAGTGATCGCCTACCTCATCGACAAAGTCAACGCTAACGTCTTTATCATTGGGATTGACCTTCCGGCGGCGTTTGTACACCGGCAGGAACACCGGTTCAATGCCGGAGGTTGTCTGGGTCATCAGGCTGGTGGTGCCTGTCGGGGCAATGGTGAGCAGTGCTATATTTCGGCGCCCGTAGCGCGTCATCTCATCGTACAGGGTGGCGTCGGCCGTTTTCAGCCGGTTGATAAACGGATTGCTCTTTTCCCGTTCGGCGTCATAAATGGTAAATGGCCCGCGCTCTTTTGCCAGAAATACGGAAGAGCGATAGGCCTCCAATGCCACGGTTTTGTGGATCTCTTCCGAGAAATCGGTGGCGATGTCGCTGCCGTATATCAGCCCCAGCGCTGCCAGCATATCTCCTTCAGCGGTAATGCCAATGCCGGTTCGGCGCCCTTCGTTGGCTTTCTTTTTGATGTTTTCCCATAACCGGCGCTCTACCAGTTTGATCTCCTCATCCTCCGGATCGGCAATCACCTTGGCCAGGATCGCATCGATCTTCTCTAACTCCAGGTCGATGATGTCGTCCATGATGCGCTGGGCGTAGTGGATATGCTCCTTGAAAAGGTCGAAGTTAAAGCGGGCTTTGGGTGTAAACGGATTTTCAACATAGGAGTAGAGGTTGATAGCGAGCAGCCGGCAACTGTCGTACGGACAGAGCGGAATCTCACCACACGGATTGGTAGATACGGTGCGGTAGCCCAGATCGGCATAACAGTCGGGCACCGACTCTTTAATGATGGTATCCCAAAAAAGGATTCCCGGCTCGGCCGACTGCCAGGCGTTCTTAACAATTTTATTCCAGAGCTTTTCTGCATCGATCTCCTTTTGATACAGTGGATTATTTGAGTGAATTGGGTACGATTGCAGGTAGCTTTTTCCCGCCTCCACCGCTTTCATAAATTCATCTTCAATTTTTACCGACACGTTAGCTCCGGTAACTTTTCCCTGCTCCAGCTTGGCGTCGATGAAACTTTCGGAGTCGGGGTGTTTGATCGATACCGACAGCATGAGGGCACCCCGCCGGCCATCCTGGGCCACCTCGCGGGTGGAGTTGGAGTAGCGCTCCATAAAAGGGACAATTCCGGTGGAGGTCAGCGCCGAATTCTTAACCGGAGACCCTTTGGGCCGGATGTGCGACAGGTCATGGCCGACACCCCCGCGCCGCTTCATCAACTGTACCTGCTCCTGGTCGATCTTCATAATGCCGCCATACGAGTCGGAATTACCGCTGTTGCCCACCACAAAGCAGTTGGACAGGGAGGCAATCTGATAATCGTTGCCAATGCCTGTCATGGGACCTCCCTGAGGAACAATGTATTTGAAATCTTTCAGTACATGGAAGATCTCATCTTCTGTCAGTGGATTGGGATAGCGCTTCTCAATGCGCACGATCTCCTTTGCCAGCCTGCGATGCATATCATCGGGTGTACATTCAAAAATATTCCCGAAAGAGTCTTTCAGGGCATATTTGTTTACCCATACCCTCGCAGCCAGATCGTCTCCCTTAAAATAGACCAGGGAGGCTTTTACCGCTTCATCCTGAGAATAGATCTTTTTTCCGGTTGCGGTTGCTTTTACTGATACTTCATCAAATGCCATAATGTCCAGTTAATTGATAGTAATATTTTAATTTCTTTACTTGATTTCCCCGACACGAATTTGTGTAGTGCAAGATAAGACAGAAACAAAAATCAGGAGATACTTTTTTGATTAAATAATTGAAAAGTTATCAACTTTGAGCTGTTAAAGTGTTGAAACAATTATTGTTATCCTGTTACTTTCGATGAAAAGTTAACCAAAAAATGAAATTTGATACTGTTCTTTCGAAATTTTTATTAAGTAAATTTGAAAGGAAAAATCCCTAAAACAGGGCTTAAAAAATGCCAACAAAATGCATGCAAAAAAGATCTATTTGTTGAAAACTTTTTTTATGATAATTTCGGTTGCGCCCACATGGTTTTTAACGTAATGTTTACAGATTTCCGATGGGATGTGCCGTTCGCCGGGGTTTTGGATGAGTCGGCCCAGGATTGAATCGAGCTCTCCCGGGTTGTTCACCGGGAATGCGCCGCCCTCATTTTTCAGGTCGACGGCCTCTTTAAATTTTTGGTGGTTGGGGCCAAAGATGATGGGAAGTCCGAAGGTGGCAGCCTCAAGGATGTTGTGGATTCCCACCCCAAAGCCTCCGCCGATATACGCCACATCACCATAGCGATAGAGTGATGAAAGAAGTCCGATCGAATCAATTATCAACACCTGCACCTGGGCAAGATCGGCTCCGGTGCATTGGCTGAACCGGATCGGCCGGTTTATCAACAATTTTTCCAACCGGTTCATATTCTCTTCCGTCACCTCGTGGGGGGCGATGATCACCTTCAGATCGGGGTGGTTGTTAATAAATGGTGTCAGCAGCTCTTCATCGGGTTTCCAGGTACTTCCGGCCACCAGCAAGGGGCTTCCGTCTTTAAACTTATCAACCATGGGGATCTCTTTGGTGTTCCGGGCGATCTCAGCCACCCGGTCGAAGCGGGTGTCGCCTGCTACGGTGCAGTGGGCAATGCCCGCCGATTGCAGCAGCTCTGCCGACCGGGTGTTCTGCACAAACAGGTGTTCGGTTTTTAACAGCATCTGCCGAAACCAATGGCCGGGGAATCCTTTTTTAAAAAAGAGCTGTCCTTCGCGGAAGATGGCCGAAACGATGTAGAGGGGAATCTGCCGGTGTTTCAGCTCATTGATGTAGTGATACCAAAACTCATACTTGATAAAGAAAGCCATTTCGGGCTTAATCAGTCCGATGAACTTTCGGGCATTCCGTCGATTGTCGATGGGCAGGTATGCAACGATATCGGCCAACGGGTAGTTTTTTCGCACCTCGTAACCCGAGGGGGAGAAGAAGGTGAGAAGGATCCGGTATTGTGGCTGTTCTTTTTTAATCTTCTCAATGAGGGGTCTTCCCTGCTCGAACTCACCCAGCGAGGCACAGTGGATCCAGAGGTAGCGGTTGGCGGGATCGATGACCCGGCGGAGTTGTTTCTCCCACTGTCGGCGGCCATGGACGAACTGCTTTGCTTTCGTGTTAAAAAGAGCGGTTATCCGGATGGCTGCTGAGTATAGCGCAATGGCTATATTGTATATGATGTTCATATGTAGTCGTTTGTATGGTCAGGAAAAATTGATGATCTTCTGTGTTTGGGCATACTCGTAGATGGTGGTGTTCATGATCAGCATCAGAAAAAGGTAGAAGGCATCTTCTAACGGGATGGTGAATAGGCGGATCCCCAGGGTATGCAGGTCGTTGTACTCCACCACCGGCAGTGCGGTAAGAACACCATTCACGATCAGAAAGGGGATCAGCGATATGGCCCAGGTGAGGTAGAACTTTGTCAGGTGCTGTTTAAACCGGTTGCGGAAGATGGTATATCCGAAGTAGATGGTTAACAGGAAGAAGTTAAAGAAGGTATAGAGCTTTGTCCGGGCGAAGTAGGCCAGCAGGGCAAAGGCTACCAGGAGCACCAGGCTGACAGCCACGAAGAGGTTGGGTTTTTCGAACGATGCAAGCGTCAGTTTGAGCACCTCGTAGATGAAGAGGCAGCAGTAGGGGATCACAAAGAAGAAGAGCCACTCCTCGATGGGGAGGTTAAGCAGGTAGATCCCCAGGATGTATTCGGGATTGAACTGCCAGATGCCCAGCTCTTCGAAGCGGATATCCCAAAGGATGAAAACGGCTCCGGAGAAGAGAATTCCGGGGATCATATATTTGAATTTGGTATAGAAACGGACCTGTTTCTCAAAACTGTATACGAATGGGACGATGAATGAACCCAATAGCAACAGGATGTATGTAAAATTTTTCAGTTCCATGGCACTGCTCTTTGCAGCAAAGGTACAGGAAAAATTGAGATTGTTGATGACCCCGGAGGGGAGGAATTTTCCTCTTTTTCTCTTAAGGTTTTTGTGCAGTTTCTTTTCCTTACGTATCTTTTTTTCCTATCGCTCTCATTCTGAATTTGTAGGAATACTCCCGCTCCTTCAGCCGGTATATATCGTGCGTTTGTGCTCCCCAGCTGTTATCGCCGCCAACGCCCATCTGCTGCAGGTCGATATTTACCGATGTGAAGTTTCGCGGCTTCACGTCGGTGGTATGGCGGTTTTGTGTAACGGCTCCTGCGGGCTGCTTGCCGTCGATACGTTCCATCGACTCGAAGTCCACTATCAGGTTATGATGGGCACTCACCTCCAACAGGGGCATACCCCGGAAGAGTAGTCCTTCGCCGTTGCTGTCGGTGATGGAAAGCCATCGCACGTCGGTCTTATTCCCGTTCTCCTGCGGTCGTATGTAGGGCTGATACTGATCGGCTACGCTACTGCTGTATAGACCCACAAAAGCGCTGGTTTTCCGGTCGCAGTAGTTTTCGTGAGGACCGCGCCCCAGCCAGGTCATCTGGTCAAATTGCCGAGGCATGACCAGGTTCATACCCATGCGGACGATCTCCGGAAGTCCGTCACGGGTCATGCTGAAGTGGTTCTCTACCTCCACATCACCCGAGCCATAGATGATGTATAGTGAACGGTATCGGGCGATCTCTTCCCCCTTTTCATCGTTCAGACGGAGGTTCAGGGCCACTTCCGCAAGGCCGGCCGATTTTTGCGTAACCTCTATGCCGGTCACCTCCCGTCGTTTGCCGGCATCCCGCCATATGCGACTTCTTTTGTGAAGGTTGTTACCCAAGTCGTTATCGATGGGTGCCCGCCAGAAGTTGGGCTCCGGTCCCTGCTCCAGAAATTCGGTATCTCCTCTTTTATAGCTGCTGATCACTCCGGTCTCTTTATCAAATTGTACGGAGAATCCTTTGCCGGCAATGACTATGGAGTGTGTCCCATCGTTCACAGCGATGGGAGTGTCAGAGGAGGGGACGGGGAGCGGCTGCGGTCCGGCCGGTGTGAGAGGGAGCTGCTCTGTTGCCAGTACGGTACCTGCTTCCAGCAGCCCGTCCTGCTCTTTCAGTGCGGCTGTCAGATTGAGGAAGTACTCTGTACCGGTCACGATTGCCGGCAGGGAGTCGATCACTGCCCTGACGAAGGCACCCGGACCGCCGGCGATGCCCGTAAGCTTGCCGGCAGCTGCCGGTTTGCCATCGCCGGTGAGCTCCCAGGAGAAATCGAACTCCGAGAGATCGCGAAAGGCATACTTGTTACGGATGCCGATGATCCCACTTGACAGCTCTTCTGCCTCAAAAGCGATGTGCTGATAGACCTTTTTTACCTCTAGCAGATGAGGCTTAGTGCTCCGGTCGGGATAGACCAGTCCGTTGATGCAAAAGTTCCCGTCGGAGGGCACATCATCGGGACCGAAATCACCGCCATAAGCCCAGAAAGCCTCTCCCTCCTGGTTCTCGGTAAGCAGTCCCTGGTCCACCCAGTCCCAGATAAACCCACCCTGCAGCACTTCGTGCTTCTCGATCACATCCCAGTAATCCTGCAGGTTGCCTACGCTGTTCCCCATGGCATGAGCATATTCACACTGGATGTACGGCTTGGTAGGATGATCCAGCGCATACGCCTCCATCTCTTTGATGGAGCGGTACATGGGGCAGGTAATATCGGTGTTCGCTCCTCCCTGTGCGCGCTCATACTGCACCGGACGGGTGGAGTCGACCGATTTGAGGTAGTTATAGGTGGCGGTGAAGTTGATACCGTCGCCTGCCTCGTTGCCCAGCGACCAGATGATCACCGACGGCTGGTTCTTATCGCGCTCGTACATGTTTTGTGTACGGAAGAGATGCGCCTCCTTCCAGGTTTCATCTTTGGCCAGTGACTCCTCCTCATAGCCCATACCGTGCGATTCTATGTTGGCCTCATCGATCACATAGAGGCCATAGCGGTTACAGAGCTCGTACCACCGTTCGGGCTGTGGATAGTGGGAGGTACGTACGGCATTGATGTTGTGGGCTTTCATGGTGCGGATATCTTTGATCATGGTCTCCTCATCCACCACATGACCGGTGATATCGTGATGCTCGTGCAGGTTGACTCCCTTCAGGTAGACATAGCTGCCGTTAATGAGCAGCCGGGCATCGTGGATCTCCACGGTGCGGAAACCCACCTCCTGGCGGAGAACTTCGACGACCCCCTCTTCGTTGCTCAGGGTGATGATCAGCTCATAGAGGTTCGGGTATTCGGCCGACCATTTTTTGACCCCGGGGATGACGGCATCCATGCGTATGCTCTTCTCTCCGGGATCCAGGGATTTTTCCCAGGTATGGATGGAGGTGATGGTGCGGGTGATCTTCCCCTCTACAGTAAGCGATGCTTCTCCCTTGCTCATCTCCTTGCTGAAGCTCTTCTCCCGGTTGTCGATTTCATACAGGACCGCTTTTACCGTGGAGGTGGATGGTAAAGCAGAGTTGCGGCAGATCTCCGTCTGCAGGGTGATGATCCCGTCGGTATAGCTGCTGTCGAGCGTGGCGGTGATCTGGAGATCGCGGATGTGCGTGCTCTCCCGCGCAATCAGGCAGACATCGCGGGTGATGCCACTCATCCGCCAGAAGTCCTGATCTTCGAGATAAGAGCCGTCGCACCAGCGAAACACCTCTGCGGCGAGGCTGTTCTTTCCCGGCTTCAGAAGTGCTGTGATGTTAAACTCTGCAGGCGTCTTACTGTCCTCGCTGTACCCTACGTAGTGTTCATTTACCCACAGGTTGAGCGTGGAGCTGACCGCTCCGAAATGAAGAAAAATCTCTTTCCCTTTCCATTCGGAAGGGATGGTGAAGGTCCGTTTGTAGGAGCCCACCGGATTGTAGTGCGGCTGTATAAGGGGCGGGGTTTTTTCGTGAGGATAGGTGATATTCACATAGATGGGGTAGTCGTAACCCTGCAGCTCCCAGTTGGAGGGCACCTCGATCTCCTCCCACCGGCGGGTGTCGTAATCATCCTTGAAAAACCAGTAGGGACGTTCGGAGGGATTCTGTGCCAGGTGGAATTTCCACTTGCCGTTGAGCGACTGCAGCCAGGGCGACTGCCACCGATCGTCGGTGCGTGCCTGTTCGATTGTGGCGAAGGGAGTGAAAAAGGCGCGGGGTGCCTCCCGGTTGATTTGGTTTATGTTGGGATCCTCCCACGGTTTGGGATCGGGTTCCTCCCATGGAACGTTGCTGTAATCGGTATACCGACTGCAGGAAAAGATGACGGGCAGGCTTAACATAAGAGCTGCTGTCACTATTGTTATTTGCTTCTTCATCGGTTGATTTTTATGTTTAACCGGAGGGAAATGCCCTTCAGCTTCACGACGGGTTATTTACTCCGGTGAATAAAGAAACAAAAAAAACGGATCGAAACAAAGGTTTTTCAGAACCTGGAGGATCTCTTTAAAAAAGGGTTGATACCTGTTTTATTATCTCTTCGGGATCCGGATCCATCGGGAAAACGATCTCCGGTTTCAGGTAGAAGAGTTCTCTTTCGCTTTTAAATCGTTTTTCTCCTCCACCGGTGATATTCAGCATGATGAGTGCATCTTTTTCGATCCTGCCCGATTTGCTTTCGTTGATCAGTGATGCCAGTGCTACGGCGGCAGCCGGGTGGATATCGTTTCTTTCGGTCTGTTCGAAGAGGGCTGCGGCGGCGCGGGCCTCTTCGTTGGTGGCTGTCAGCACATCGCCCCCGCT
>CAZILU010000061.1:0-17631 GCA_964540165.1 uncultured Mariniphaga sp. | reverse complement strand
AATCTTGATTACGGAATTATCGGAAACTGCCGCAGTGCGGCACTTATATCCAGGTCAGGAAACATAGAGTGGCTATGCCTTCCCGATTTCAACGCAGCTTCAGTTTTTGGCAGCATCCTTGACAAGGAGAGAGGTGGCAGCTTTGAATTTATCACCGGAGACGATTACAAATATACACAGCGGTATTTACCTAAAACGAACATATTAATCACCCGGTTTTCCAATGGACCCGACAGTTTTGAGGTGATCGACTTCATGCCGAGATATCACGATCACAGAGACAATTCGCATATATACTCCCCGCCCGACGTTATTCGATACATTAAGCTGAAAACGGGGCATCCTACATTCCGTGTCAGGTATGATCCACGGTTGGAGTATGGGGAAAGAAAAACCAATTCAGAAGTCCGGCAGGAGTATATTAAGAGTGTTACCAGAACGGGCGCATATGATTCGCTCTATCTATACACCAACATCGACAAACGGAAGGTGATAGAAGGCGCTGAAATTGAGTTGACTGAAGATGCCTATTTCCTGATCAGCTACAATCAAAAGCTGCTTAACCAATCGGTAGAGCGATGCTACCTGAAACTTCAACGCACTAAGGTTTACTGGCTCAACTGGTCAGAAATAACGCATAATTACAGCGCATACAACGATGAGATCATCCGCAGTGCATTGGTGTTAAAGCTATTAACCTACGACAAAACCGGAGCGGTATTAGCTGCAGCGACTACCTCTCTGCCCGAAACCATTGGAGAGATACGCAACTGGGACTATCGTTTCTGTTGGCTACGGGATGCTTCAATGGTCATAAAAATTATGACAAGAATCGGTCACTGGCACAGTGCTGAACGTTTTCTGAACTTTATCATCGACATCGTCTCCGACAAAGATGAAAAGATTCAGATCATGTACGGCATTAACCGGGAAAAAAACTTACGTGAACGCATTCTGACTCACCTGTCGGGATATGAAGAAAGTGCTCCGGTTCGCATCGGAAATGCAGCTTATAAGCAGAAGCAGCACGACATATATGGCATCCTGATGGATGTTATATACCAGCAATTCAGCCTGTTTGACGTATCCCTCCAGAATAGTGAGGAGTTATGGACGATAACGCGAAGCATTGTCCGCATCGTCAAAAAGAACTGGAGAAAACCCGATCGCGGAATCTGGGAGATCCGAACGGAGCAACGGCACTTTCTCTTCTCCAAACTGCTCTGTTGGGTAGCCATCGATCGTGCCATTAAAGTGGCAGAGCTGATCAAACGGCACGATCATGCTCAAAAATGGGATAAACTGAAAAACGCCATCTCCAATGACATTATGAATAATGGATGGAATGAAGAGGTGCAGGCATTTACACAAGCCTATGGGATGAGCGATCTGGATGCTTCTACATTGATGATGGAGAGTTTTGGCTTCATTCGTGCCGATGATCCCAAATTTATCAGTACTGTAAAAGCCACCCAACAGCAACTGAGCCGCAACGGACTGATGTACCGGTATAAAAATCGCGATGACTTTGGATTACCTACCTCCTCCTTCACCATCTGTACCTTTTGGCTGATCCAGGCACTTTTTAACATCGGAGAGAAAAATGAAGCACGGCAACTTTTTGATCAACTGCTCAGCTATAGTAACCACCTGGGCCTGTTCAGCGAGGACATCGACTTTGAAAGCAAGCGGCTTCTGGGTAACTTTCCGCAAGCCTATTCGCATCTGGCCCTGATCGAAACAGCGATGCTCTTTTCAAAAGATATTGATTATTAATAACCGGAAATCTTATTTTTTGAAAATAAAATAGACTGCCAGCACCAGAAATACAAATCCAATCAGGTGGTTTAACCGAAACGTCTCGCTCTTAAAAAAGAGCAGACTAAAAACCATAAACACCACCAGGGTAATCACCTCCTGGATCACCTTCAGCTCAACCAGGGAAAATGGTCCTCCATAACCCCGGTAGCCAATCCGGTTAGCAGGTACCTGAAAAAAATACTCAAAGAGGGCTACGCCCCAACTGATCAGAACGATTCCCACCAGTGGCAGCGATTCAAACCACTTCAAATCTCTGAACTTAAGATGCCCATACCAGGCGAATGTCATAAAGGTGTTTGACAACACCAACAACAAAATGGTATACAGCGACTTCATTTAATTAAATTGGTCAATAATATATTTTCTTTTAGGTTACAAAGCCTTTCCAGGCTACCAACCCCATCCATCGCGGTATTTATGTTTAATCAGTTCACTGGCAAATTCAAGTGCATTCACGTCATCCCGCTGGGTTTTAAATTGAGGTCGTTTATTCACTTTCTGATAGAGATGCGACTGAATCAGCGTAAGCTTCTCTTCCGCTGCGATATTCTTAAACTTCATGCGGTCTCCATCCCACGCCAGTTCACGGTTCAATCCCTGCAGCCTGACAGCCAGGTTTCCCATCAACACCATTTCGGTCAGTGGTCCTGCATACTCAAAGTTTGACACGGCCTCTCTTCGCGTTTCGGGATTCTCCTTACAGGCACGTACCCAGTCCATTTCATGCCGGCCTCCTCCCAGGGGATGGTCGGGTACCCGTTCGATGCTTTGGGGGGGTTGCTCATAACCATCCCGAATTACCTGAAACCGGGCTCCATAATTACTGCTGATAATCTTTCCTTTGGTACCGACAAACAGGTTTGCCTGGTCTAATGAAATGTTTTCCGGCAGATCGTCAAAACGCCGGGGAGTTAATCCGCCATCGTACCAGAACACTTTTAATTCCGGCATGGCGCAAAATGGAAGGTTTTTACGGGCGGGAAATGTAAATTCAATTTTCGAAGCCTGTGGGGCGCTTTCTGTGTTCACCAGGGTTGAACTCGACTGTACGCGTACAGGGTATTTTAAATTCAGTGCATAGAAAGGAACATCCAGCACATGGCATCCCATATCGCCCAGGGCACCGGTGCCGAAATCCCACCATGCCCGCCAGCTCCATGGATGGTATGCTTCATTATAAGGTCGATGCGGAGCAGGTCCCAGGAACAGATCCCAGTCTAAGGTACCCGGAACCGCATGAACCTCTTCCGGTCGGTGAAGTCCCTGCGGCCAGATAGGCCGGTTGGTTGTCACATGCACCTCATAAACATCACCAATTACCCCGGCATGGATCAACTCCGCCACCCGGCGCACCTCATCGTTGGAGTGTCCCTCATTTCCCATCTGGGTAGCTACCCGGTATTTCCGTGCTGCCTCCGTAAGCTGCCGGGCCTCCCAAACCGAGTGAGTCAACGGTTTTTGCACATAAACATGCTTGCCTGACTGCATCGCCATCATTGCCTGAACAGCATGGGTGTGATCGGGCGTGGCAATCACAACAGCGTCAATATCCTTTTGCTGCTCAAGCATCTCCCGATAGTCTTTCCACTTACGGGCACCCGGATAGGTATTAAAAATACGATCGGCATAATCCCAGTCAACATCACACAATGCCACGATATTCTGACCCGGCATATTTCGCAAATTAACACTCCCCTTTCCTCCAATTCCTATACCGGCAATGTTCAGTTTGTCGCTGGGAGCTATGTGCCCTAATCCTGAAACGGCATGATTTGGCACAATGGTGAACCCTGCCATGGCTGCGGATGCTGTTCCAAGAAACTTCCTCCTCGAAATCGATGATTTTACATTCTGATTCTTCATTTGAACTTTCTATTTGGTTACGATGTTTTGCTCAACGAATTTACAAATTATTTTTGGTAAATGCCCGAAGAAAATGTGTGGTCGATGATCTGTACAGGGATCATTTTTTTGACTTACTTTTGGACTTTAGAAAAAAGGAAGGATGAATACAGATAAATATCCATCAAAATTGTTGGAGCGGGCGGTGAATGAATTTTCCAAACTCCCCGGCATAGGACGCAAAAGCGCACTGCGTTTGGTGTTACACCTGCTTCGACAGGAGAGGGAGGCGGTTCGCGCATTTGGAGAGAGTATGATAGAGCTGCGCAATGAGATTAAACATTGCCAGATATGTCATAATATTTCGGACACAGATGTTTGCCAGATATGTGCCAACCCGGCCCGTAACCGCTCTGTGATCTGTGTTGTTGAAAACATCCGTGATGTCATGCTGGTTGAAAATACACATCAGTACAACGGGTTGTATCATATTTTGGGGGGGATCATCTCCCCTATGGATGGCATTGGACCAAACGAACTGGAGATTGAATCGCTCATTGAACGCGCTCTGCAATCCGATGTAATTGAGATCATCCTGGCCCTTCCCACAACCATGGAGGGAGATACGACCAATTTTTACATCTATCGCAAGCTAAAAGAGCGGCCGGTGCGTGTAACCACTCTGGCTCGCGGCGTTGCTGTTGGTGATGATCTGGAATATACCGATGAGATCACCCTGGGCCGTTCTCTGCTAAACCGGGTGCCTTATGAAAATTCCATGGGAAAATAATAATAATTCCACCGTTTTTCGATCATCTCATTTTGATGGAATCCGATGGAATCGTTACATTTGAACCATTATAGAACGATCTGATTATGATTCTTTCGGTAATAATTGTCAACTACAATGTCAAACATTTCCTGGAGCAATGCCTGCATGCCGTAATAAAGGCATCCAGAAACATCCCCACGGAAGTTTTCGTGGTTGACAACCATTCGGCCGATGGATCCAACCAACTGGTAAAGGAGAAGTTCCCCTCGGTTCATCTCATTGAGAATAGTGAAAACGCAGGGTTTTCCAAAGCGAACAACCAGGCAATCCGTATTGCCAAAGGCAAGTACATTCTGCTACTCAATCCCGATACGGTCGTTGAAGAGGACACCTTCACAAAAACAACGGCTTTTATGGATCAGCATCCCGAAGCCGGCGGGCTGGGGGTAAAGATGATCGATGGCAAAGGCAATTTCCTGCCCGAATCGAAGCGGGGACTACCAACGCCCTGGGTAGCTTTCTGCAAAATGTCGGGTTTATCAAAACTGTTTCCACGCTCCAGAAAATTCGGAGAATATCATCTCTCCTACCTGGATAATAACCTTATTCATTCGGTTGATGTACTGGCCGGAGCATTTATGTTGCTTCGCCGCGAAGCGCTTACCAGGGTAGGAATGCTGGATGAAACATTTTTTATGTATGGTGAAGATATTGACCTCTCTTACCGAATGATCCTGGGTGGATATAAAAATTACTACTTTCCCGAAACAACCATCATTCATTACAAGGGAGAGAGCACAAAAAAAGGATCGTTGAATTATGTCCGGGTTTTCTATCAAGCGATGATCATCTTTGCAAAGAAGCACTTTTCCGGCGAAGGAGCCGGGATATTTTCACTATTGCTCCATCTGGCGATCTGGCTCCGGGCACTCCTCTCCGTTTTTCACCGGTTCATAAACCGCCTTCTCCTGCCCCTGTTCGACGGGCTGCTGATCTATGCCGGGTTTCGTCTGTTAACACCGGTTTGGGAGAATTACCGGTACGAACCGGGGTACTATCCGCCGGAATTTTTAGCCTGGGTCGTTCCTCTATATATCCTTTTTTGGCTGGTCGCCATCCTCTTTTCCGGTGGGTACAAAAAGCCGGTTAACCTGTTTCATGTTGCCCGTGGTATCCTTTGGGGAACCATAGCCATTCTGCTGGCATACTCCCTGGTCGATGAGGTGTACCGTTTCAGCCGGGCACTTATTCTCCTGGGATGGGTTTGGGCCACGGTGATGCTTATTCTCTACCGGCTGCTATTGCACTGGTTGCGGTTGAAGAATTTCAGACTGGATATCCAGCGAACAAAAAAAATTGCGATTGCCGGGCATTACGAAGAGGCGGTCAGGGTAAGAGAGATCTTGCGGCAAACCGATGTTAAGAGTGAATTGGCCGGATTTTTATCGATTGATCCCGATGACCGCGGCGACCAGTACATCGGCTCCCTGTCTCAGCTTAACGAAGTTGTGCGTATCAACCACATCGATGAGATCATTTTTTGTGCTGAAAATATTCGTTCGGCAGAAATAATAGAGGCAATGCTTGACCTTACCTCGCTTGATGTCGATTTTAAAATCGCACCCCCCGAGAGCATCAGCATTATTGGCAGCAACTCGATCCACACGGCCGGAGACCTATACGTAGTTCACATCAATGCCATTTCAAAATCTGCCAACCGAAGGAAAAAAAGATCGTTCGACATCGTTGCATCCATCCTTTTTCTGTTGTTTAGCCCGGGTCTCATTTGGTTCTACCGGCAAAAAGGAGCATTTTTCAGAAATACCGGAGCCATATTAGCCGGGAAAAAATCGTGGGTCGGTTATACATCCCTCGCTGAAAACCACCCCGAGCTTCCACCTTTAAAGCCGGGAATTCTGTCGCCCGCCGATATATTCAAAAATCCTTCGGCCGAAACGCGGCAAAACAACCGGCTTAACCTGTTGTATGCCCGTGATTACAGTATCAAGACCGATGCAGAAATTTTACTTTGTGGCTGGAAAAAACTGGATCGGCAGCATCCATCAGAAAAATGATTCATCGGTGAATCCGACATCAATAACGTTAAATGAAACCATAAAAACAACATCGATTTGAAACATCCGATTCAATTTGGCAAGATTGTTCTCCGCCCCCTGGAGATGGATGATATTGCCTTGCTTTACCAATGGGAAAACAATCTGGAAACATGGGAAGTAAGCAATACCCGGACACCCTTTTCCAAGTTCATTCTTACCGAATACATCCGAAATTCGGCCAAAGACATTTATGAGACAAAGCAGTTGCGGTTAATCATTGAAAACGAGGCATCACGCGCGATAGGTGCCATCGATCTCTTCGATTTCGATCCTTACCATCTGCGCGCAGGTGTCGGTGTATTAATCCACAGGAAAGAAGACCGGCACCAGGGATATGCCATTGATGCCCTGATGGCCATAAGCCGGTATGCGCGTGAAACACTCGGACTGAAACAACTGTATGCAAACATCGCTGAGAATAATCTTCCAAGCCTGGGCCTGTTTGAAAAAGCCGGATTTGAAACATCGGGCATCAAAAAAAAGTGGTTAAAAACGGCTGACGGCTGGCAGGATGAACGATTTGTACAAAAAATACTGGACTGATCAAAAAAACTACAAATCAATAGTTTGGCACCTCTGTTAAATACTTCGAGCGATTCAGCTGATAATCAATTTCACATACGTAATGTTGAAGACCGTTTGACACCACTACCCGTTCTACCTTTAGCGCCATATTGTATCGTACTACCTGGTCGAAGGCGTCCTGGGTAATTTTCACCTCCGGTGCTTTAAATTCGGCAATTAAGAACGGCTGACCATTGCGCCGGTATACCACCAGGTCGAACCTGAAATTTTTCCCATTCAGGGTGATTCGTTTTTCAACGGCAGTCAACGCCAGCGGATACCCTTTCTCCTCAACCAGGTACCGCAAAAAGTTCTGGCGCACCCACTCTTCCGGAGTCAACGAAACATACCGTTTCCGAACCGGATCAAAAATACGGAACCGGTCATTCTCTTTAATTATTCTGAATTCATAGGACGGAAGGTTCAGTTGCTGCATCATCGTTTTTTCACTCTTTACCCACGAACCCTATTGCAAGCCATCGGGAAAAATGTACATTTGTATAGCCTGCAATTTTTCAGCAAAATAAACCATTCTGTTTTAATAAAACGTGCATGAAGACAAAAAAAGAGATTGTAGATAACTGGCTTCCCCGGTATACCGGCCGAAAACTGGAAGATTTTGGCGAGTACATACTGCTCACCAATTTCACGAACTACGTAGAAAAATTTGCACAATACTTTGAAACGCCTATCATTGGAAGTGAAAAAAACATGCCCAATGCCAGTGCCGAAGGGATAACCATCATCAATTTCGGAATGGGCAGTCCCAATGCTGCAACAATCATGGATCTTCTGAGCGCTATATCTCCGAAAGGAGTCCTTTTTTTGGGTAAGTGTGGCGGTTTAAAAGAAGACAACCATCTGGGAGATTTTATTTTGCCGATTGCAGCCATCCGCAATGAAGCTACTTCAGCCGACTATCTGCCCCCGGAGGTACCTGCCCTTCCGGCATTTAACATGCAACGGGCTATTTCACACGTACTACGCGACAGTGGACTTGATTATTGGACCGGAGTGGTTTATACCACCAACCGACGGGTATGGGAGTACGATATAAAATTTAAAAAATTGCTGAAAAAGACGCGTGCCATGGCCATTGATATGGAGACGGCTACTTTGTTTACGGTTGGATTTGCCAACAAAATACCCACCGGTGCACTTTTACTGGTTTCCGACCAACCGATGATATCTACCGGCGTTAAAACCAGCGAGAGCGACCAACTGGTCACCCTCGAATATGTCAATAATCATCTGAAAGCAGGTATTGATGCCCTCCTCGAAATCAAAAACCATGGAATTTCTGTTAAACATCTAAAATTTTAATATGGATTTTGAAAAAATCCTCCAGGATCTGAAAAAGAAAATTTACTATCCCATTTACTTATTGCAGGGAGAGGAGAGCTTCTTCATCGATGAAGTATCTGACTACATTGAAAAGAATGTGCTTACTGATGCTGAAAAAAGTTTTAATCAAACCATCTTTTATGGCAAAGACACGGAACCCCGGACCATTGCCGAAGCATCGTTGCGCTATCCCATGATGGCAGACAAACAGGTAATTATTGTTAAGGAAGCTCAAAGTCTGAAGGCGATTGAAGATCTTGCTCCTTATGTGGATAAACCGATGCCATCAACCATCCTGGTACTTAACTACAAATACAAAACCCTGGATGGCCGTTCAAAAATGTACAAAGAGATCAGTAAAAAAGGGGTTATTCTGACCACAAAAAAACTATACGAGAACCAGGTGCCGGCATGGATAGAGAAGTACCTCAAACAATATAATTACAGCATTGTTCCACAAGCGGCACAGATCATCACCGACTCTCTGGGGGCCGATTTGAGTAAAATTGCCAACGAGTTAGATAAACTGGTCATCGCTGTTAAAGATACCAATCAGATCCTCCCGGATCACATCGAAAAAAACATTGGATTCAGCAAAGATTTCAATCTGTTTGAACTTCAGGATGCCCTGGGAAGCAGAAATATCCTGAAAGCCAATCAAATTATCAACTATTTCATCGCCAACCCACAACAACATCCCATACAGATGACCATTGCAACCCTGTTCAGCTACTTTTCAAAAATATTTGCCTACCATTTCTTAAGTGATAAAAGTGAACAGGGAGCAGTTAAAGCCCTGGGAGGACATCCATTCTATATCCGAAAAATTGTCGCTGCTGCCAAGAGATATAATCCTACGAAGTTATATGAAATCATAGGCTTACTTCGAACCTTTGATCTGAAAAGCAAAGGGATTGGCTCATCGACATTCACAGACCAGTCAGAACTTCAAAAAGAATTGATTTACAAAATTTTACACTAATGATCACCTGGATAATCATTGGAATAACGACCGTTATTTCGTATTTGGCATTTCAGAACAGCAATTTGATGGAAAAGCTGCAGTTCAATGCAGTCAGTGTAATTCACCGAAAACAGTATTACCGCCTGATCTCGCATGCATTCATTCACATTGGGTGGACTCACCTGGTTGTCAACATGCTGGTGTTATATTTTTTCGGGAGGCATGTCGAAAGTTATTTCAACTACCTGTTTGCAACCAAAGGGACGCTTTTCTATCTATTGCTCTATTTGGGAGGCATTCTGGCATCCAACATCTGGAGCCTGATTAAACATCAACACAACTACTATTACAATTCAGTGGGTGCTTCAGGAGCGGTCTCGGCAGTTCTCTTCACCTTTATTTTTCTTAATCCCTGGGAAAAACTCTACCTTTTTGCCATCATTCCCATACCCGGAATTCTATTCGGAGCCGGCTATCTGCTCTATTCCTGGCTGATGGGCAAGCGAGGCTCGGACAACATTGCACACGATGCCCACTTTCTGGGTGCGCTTTTCGGATTTATCTACCCTGTTCTTTTGAAACCGGAGCTGTTCCATCGATTTCTGGGTTTACTCCTGCCATCATAAAGATCTCATCGTTCGTATGCATAAATTCCGGATCAGAAGGTGATGGATTCAGATTCCTGAACGACAAGCGAAATGCATATCGGCTAACCATGATCACGGTGAATGGCAAACTCCTTTTGTACTTAAAACAATCGAAATTAAAATAAGAAAAGCAAAGAGAATACACTATTTTTACACCGGTTTTGCTTTGACCTGAAAAATAGTTAATGAAAAACAACCATATGAAACGGATACTGGTAACCGGAGGAGCCGGATTTGTTGGCTCTCATCTTTGTGAATACCTGTTAAACCAGGGAAACGAGGTGGTATGCCTCGACAATTACTTTACAGGACGAAAGGAAAAAATCGTTCATCTGCTTGACCATCCCTATTTTGAACTGGTTCGCCACGATGTAACAATGCCTTACTACATCGAAGTTGATGAGATCTACAACCTGGCATGTCCGGCATCACCGGTTCATTATCAGTACAACCCAATCAAAACCATTAAGACTTCGGTGATGGGGGCTATAAACATGCTGGGGCTGGCCAAAAGAATAAAAGCAAAAGTACTGCAGGCTTCAACCAGTGAGGTGTATGGTGATCCTCAGATACATCCTCAACCTGAATCTTACTGGGGGCATGTGAATCCGATTGGTGTTCGGTCCTGTTACGACGAAGGAAAACGCTGTGCCGAGTCGCTTTTTGTCAATTACCATCACCAGAACCAAGTCAGAATTAAAATCGTAAGGATATTCAACACCTATGGGCCACGAATGGAGTCCAACGATGGCCGGGTAGTCTCCAACTTCATCGTCCAGGCTTTAAAAAACCAAAACATTACCATTTTCGGTGACGGAACACAAACCAGAAGTTTCCAGTATGTCAGTGACTTAATTGAAGGAATGTCAAGGATGATGCAAACCGATGATTCATTTACCGGGCCGGTAAACATTGGAAATCCGGGTGAATTTACCATGTTGGAACTGGCAAAAGAGATTCTTGACATAACCGGATCAGCCTCAAAAATCATTCACCTGCCATTGCCGGAAGATGATCCTATGCAGCGAAAACCCGACATCTCCCTGGCACAGGAGAAACTGAATGGATGGGAACCTTTAGTGCCATTGCGTGAGGGGTTGATAAAAACCATTGAATATTTTGACCGGAAGTTATCCTGACGATTCAAACAGAAAAATCCTGGTTGCCGAAGCCATCGGGTCTGATTATTTTTTCCGGTAATACCGAATCCAGTCTATTTCAAATGTCACAGGTAATTTATTCCCTGGAATTTCATTCACCACCAAATTCAGGGCCGTTAGCCTCATCGCTGTATGACCCGGTGCTGCCGGCAGTCGCAACAGTTCTGTGTCGTTAATTTTCCAGATAAGATAACCACCCGATTTATTCAGAGAAAAAAGATGCCAGCAGTTCCTCTTTAATCCGGTAATATCCAATCCCTCCATCTTGATCTTACCCCTTGGCCCGGGGGCTGAAATCCCCATCCGGTTCCTGGCCCCCATCTCCAACAGGTGAATCCGGGCCTGCTCATTTTCACTCTGGAGGTAAAGGGTGCTGACTACCTCTTTCACCGGATTAAACTTCACCTTAGCCTCTAAAATGCCATCACCTTGCCAGAAATTCTCAATGGAGCTGATCATCCCGGAGGTATAATCAAATTCTGCAGGCACAAAACCGGCAGGTAATTGCCAGATCAATCCTCTTCTCTTCTCCTTTCTGGTTTCTATAATCAGTTTAGTTCCCGTTTTGACATTATATCCATCGGTCAGAATATGAAGATCACCCGGCATAGCATAATTCTGGCCTGGAACCATTTCAGCCATCGGATAGATAAATTTCCATTTCAGCGGATCAGGCAGTGGTGACGAAAAGTCATCCTTAAAACGAAGTTCCCAACGTTTAAAAAAGTCAAAATCGGGTGAATCTTTGTATTTGAAATAGTTGATAAAACGGGGAAGCTGCTTCATCTCAAGAAAGCGCTGCTCCTTTGCGTATGAATCTGTCTTTTCCCACTTTTTCGAGTCTTCGAGATACTCCCGGCGATGATGAAAGGCTTCCGATGACACTTCCTCCTTTAGATCCTGGTACCGTTTCAGTTCCAAAGAATCTTTCGAATCGTAATAATTCTTTAGCAGGGCCGATTTCTCAAAATTCAAATAAAACCGGACATCATCATCTGCTTTGAGCGTCCTAAATCGTTGCTCCTTTTTGTAAGCATCACTCTTCTCAAATTTTTTTAAATCCCTGAGCCAGCGAACCCGGTCCTTAAATTCGTTGCTTTCCACGGTTGTTTTTAACTCCTCCAGCCGTTTTAAGTGGTAACTATCGGCCGTTTCATGGTAAAGTCTCAGTTTCTTGGATTTTTCAAACTTCAGGTGAGATACAATTTCCGGATCATTTTTCAAAGCGCGAAAATCCCTTTTCTTCTGCTTATCCTTATCCGGAAGGTTTCTCAAATCAAAAAAGTTCTTCAATTTTCCGGATTGACAGAAGGCCGAATGGGCCTTCAGTTTTTCTGAATCATGCAATTCGAAGTAAGCTTTTACGCCTGCACTTCGAATTAAACGGTTATATTCAGTTAGGCGTTTCTCTTCGGGTGATCCTTTAAATACCTGATGCTTCATATCCATTTTCACCTTCCGATAATCTCCCTCTTCAAGATAGTCAACCAAGGCTCGGTACTCTCTGATCTTATCCGAATGAGACAATGCATCGTAACGCTTGAGTGCCGCTGAATCTTTCAGTTTAAAATATTGCTTAATGTGCCTGTTTTTTCGCAATTGTTCATACTCCTTCAGCTGATTATACTCTTTGCTTCCCTTGAATTGCAACTTTCTGATCGTCTCTCTCTCCGTTTGAAATACTTCCGATCGAAGAAATTGATCCAGCGCCTGATACTCCCTCAACTCCTCCGACTCATTTACCTTCAGGAACTCCTGGTAATCGGCATAGAGCTTATCACGGGCGGTTTCAACTTTTTCAACCGACTTTATCTTTCCTGATAACTGAAGGGCGAGAATTTTGATGGTCATGATTCAGGTTTTTATTTTTATCATTCAAAAATAAGATTTTAACGCATTATATTCGAATAAAATCCACGATCAAATCATTTCGTTTTAATTGAAGTTGTTAACAATACAAAAATAATTTCACCGGGTTTTAGATCAGTTCTGTTTATATGTTTTCGATGAATCCATTGGCTGATACCTCTATTTTCAATAATTTTGATACGTAAATAAGGCGCTCTATGATACAAGAATCGGAACTAATACTGAACGGTGATGGAACAATTTTTCACCTTCATTTAAAGCCAGAGAATATCGCTGATCAGATTCTGCTGGTGGGCGACCAGGGAAGGGTAAGTGCTATCGCAGAGAATTTCGACCGGATTGATTTTACCACACAAAATCGGGAATTTCAAACCATCACAGGTTGGTATAACCATCAACGGATTTCCGTTGTCTCTACCGGTATTGGCACCGACAACATCGATATTGTGATGAATGAACTGGATGCACTGGCAAATATTGATCTTGAGAAACGTGAAATCAGGAAGGAAAAAAGGAGGTTAAAAATTATCCGGATCGGAACTTCGGGTGGTCTTCAGGGTGATCTTCCCTTAAACTCGTGGGTTGTAACGAAAAAGTCATTCGGCTTCGATGGGATGTTAAATTATTATGCAGACCGGGAATTGGTAAGTGATCTGAATTTTGAAGAGGCTTTCAAAACGTTTACCGGTTGGAAATCAAATTTACCTACCCCCTATGCTATCAATGCTTCGGAGGAGCTGCTGTCGAAATTCAATGACGATCGTTTTACCGGAGGAGTAACCATATCTGCACCAGGATTCTATGGCCCACAAGGCAGGGTATTGCGCTTGCCGCTGGCAATGCCTCTGCTAAATGAACAGATCGAACGATTTCGGTTTAACAATTTAAAAATCACCAATTATGAAATGGAAAGTTCCGCAATTTACGGGCTTTCAAAAATGATGGGCCATCAGGCATTAACGATTTGCCTGATCATTGCCAACCGGGTAACCCGCCAGGCAAATGAAAACTACCGGCCTGAAATGAAAAAACTGATTAAAGCGGTACTTGACCGGTTGACACAATTTTAACCTAATGAAGCGCAGCAGATTAAAAGCCTTGATCGATCTTCTGGATGATCCTGACCGACAAGTATTTGAATCGGTAGAGAGAGAACTGCTGAAAGAGAACCATTCAATCATTCCTGTTTTAGAAGAGAAGTGGGAGCTGAGTTACGATGAAACCTGCCAGGAGCGGATTGAAAATCTTATTCAGGATTTACAGTTTAAAAAGACCAAAAATCTGTTAAAAATATGGATAAAGACAAAAGAGAGAGCACTTATTGACGGGCTTCTTATTGTTGACAGGTTTCAATACCCGGATATAAACCAGGAGATTATTCGTCAGAAAACAGAAAAGATAAAAAAATCGGTATGGCTTGAATTAAATGACTCTTTGACGTTATTGGAAAAGACCACCATTCTCAATCACTTCTTTTTCAATGTACATGGCTTTTCTGTTAATCATAAAAATCCAAGATCACCCCAAAACTGTTACCTAAATCAACTACTGGACACCAAAAAGGGCAATCCGGTTTCATTGGCTCTGCTATATGCCCACCTGGCACAGCAATTAGGATTACCGGCACGATTAATTGACTTTCCAAAAAATCCACTGATAGCCATTACTGATCATGAACTGGCGAGTAAAGTTCACGGTAAAGGTTCTGATACGGAAGTACTGTTTTATATCAATCCATCGAACAAGGGGTCGATTGCGAGCAGAAAAGAGATTGCATACCACCTGAGAAAGAACAACTATACACCGGAATACCGGTATGCAGAACCACAAACCGATATTCTGTTTCTCTTTCGTCTTTTGGAGACGCTGCTTGAAGCCTTTCAAACGACCGGGTTCACCGAAAAAGAGAAGCGAACCAATGAGCTGTTAGGCCTCTTTAAATTAACCATCGATGACTGACAGTCTCCACCATTTATTTAACCACTACGTCAGGATATCCCTGCAATAGTTAACACACCGAACTACCTCTTTCTGGGCATTGGATCCTTCGGGTATGGGATACTCCAGCTCAATATCGCAATAGATGGGCCAACGTCTCTCCTGAATGAGCTTAAGCATATCGGCAATGGGTGTCTCACCTTCGCCCCAGGGTGTATTGGTATTTGCCGGCATGCTGTTTGGACCGGTTTTATCTTTGAGGTGAATACTGAAAATTCGTTTATGCAAACGCTCAATAACTTCGTTCGGGTGTTTTCCGGTTGCACCAAAGTAATGCCCGGCATCGAAATTCAGCATATTTCTGGGCGACAGCGAAAGATAATCATCGAAGTTAAAACCGGGTTCTCCCGGCTGCAGGTGGTTATGAAAAACAGCATACATATTATGCTTTTCAGCAAATTTTCCCATTCGGGCACAGGCTTCCATGCCAATTTCATTTGAAACACCTGTAGCTCCAAGAATTTTTGCCGCTTTAAATGCATAATCCATCTCCTCATCGGTCCATCCTGCCGGAGCAAACTTAACGATTGGAATTTTTATGCCTGCCTTGTTAAACATCTTTCGCAACGCCTGATATCGCTTCATTGAAACCGATAAGCGCCATTCCCGCTGTTTCTCTTTAGCCTCATTGGCATCTCTCTGGAGGCGTTCACGCTCATCGCCTTTAACCGTTGAAGGGATTCGCGGTGGTGCCGGTGGTATTCCTGCAAAATCTTCCGCTACATTTCCCATCAGTTCAAGAGAACTGATTCCTCCCTCCTGACAATAACGAATAATATCCGCTACTTTGGATGGCATGCTTCGCCAACTATAGGTAATAACCCCTATCTGAACGCCGCCAAAATTGGAGTCAGGCCTTTTTGAGCGGGATACAGAAGCCGCAAATAACGAGGGTGTAAATGCCAAAGTGGCTGTTACGGTTGCAGTAGAAGTCAGGAACCTCCTTCTTGATAATCCATTGCTTTTCATTTTATCGGTATTCATGTAGTGATTTTTTAATCGAATAAAATTAATATATTTTTTCAAAAATCGGATATCCAAGCCGAAGGTTGGATAAAATCACGGGAGTTCTGCCAACGGTTAAGAGCAAAAAAAAAACCGGGAAGATAACCCGGTTTTTTTGATCTATATGTGAGATCCTATGCTTCTTTCTCTTCGGATACATCGGTTCCGGCCTCCTCATTAAGCTCGTTTCCGGCTACTTCAGCATCAGCAACAACTTCTGCAGAGGCTTCAGCCTGAGGTTCAACCTCCTGAACGGATGTTGATGCAGGTGCAGCTTTTACAGCTTTCGTTTTCACCTGTTTTTCAGCTTCAGCAACGACGGCTCCCGCCTTTTTTGATCCTCCGCGTCGTGACCGCCGTTTTTTGGATTTGGCAGCATCATCGGCCGATGAAAGCATCGCCTCATTATAATCCACCAGCTCGATGATACACATCTCTGCATTATCGCCCAAGCGGTTGCCGGTACGCAATATCCGGGTATAACCACCCGGGCGGTCACCAACTTTATCTGCTACCTCACGAAACAGTTCCGATACGGCATTTTTATCCTGCAATTGACTAAATACCACGCGGCGTGCATGGGTAGAATCATCTTTCGCTTTGGTAATCAATGGCTCAACATAAGTTCGCAATGCTTTTGCCTTAGCCACGGTAGTTGAAATGCGTTTGCTTGCAATCAGTGAACTGGCCATATTAGCCAGCAAAGCCCTTCGGTGCGAACTTGTGCGTCCTAAATGATTGAATTTTTTATTGTGTCTCATTTCCTATTACTCTTTGTCAAGTTTATACTTACTTATATCCATTCCAAAACTCAATCCCATGTTATTCAGAAGGTCATCAAGCTCGGTGAGAGATTTCTTACCAAAGTTTCTGAATTTCAACAGATCGTTCCGGTTATAGGTAACCAGGTCTCCCAGGGAATCAACATCAGCAGCCTTCAGGCAGTTTAATGCCCTGACCGAAAGGTCGAGATCGACTAATTTTGTTTTTAACAGTTGCCGCATATGAAGTACCTCTTCATCAAACTCCTCGTTGGCGAATTTTTCATCGGCATCGATTGATATTTTCTCATCAGAAAAAAGCATGAAGTGATAGATCAGGATTTTAGCCGCCTCTCTGAGAGCATCTTTTGGCAGGATAGACCCATCGGTGGTAATTTCAATGATCAGCTTTTCATAGTCGGTTTTTTGTTCGACCCGGAAGTTTTCTACCGAATACTTCACCTTTTTGATGGGGGTATAGATTGAGTCCACAGGAATAAGTCCGAACTCACTTTCAGCCGGTTTATTTTCGACCGCCGGAATATACCCCCGCCCCTTGTTGATGGTCAACGCCATCTGGAGTTTCACATCGGGTTCCATGCGGCAAATAACCAGTTCGGGATTCAAAACCCTGAACCCGGTCATAAATTTATTAATATCACCGGCCGTAAACTCCTCCTGGCCCGATATGGAGATCGTCACCTTCTCTTCATCGAAATCCTCTACTTCATTTTTAAACCGGATCTGCTTGAGATTAAGGATTAAAT